>NZ_JALVAO010000060.1 GCF_027011145.1 Thermococcus sp.
TCAATCGTGACCCTGAGCTTTCCCTTCCCTTCCTTGATGAAGCTCTCCTCTTTCATTTCCCTCACCCTGTCTGGATTGGCCGGCTGAATGCACGGCATGGTAACCACCAATAAAGGTTACTTCTCCTTGGACTTTATCTGGCTTTCGGTTCGCCTAACCATCCTCACCCATATACCGTGCTTTCCGACTTCCCGGAATCCGTACTCCTCGTAAAATCTCTTGGCCCTCTCGTTTTTTTCGCCGACCCAGAGCTCGACGTCCTTGCCCTTTAGATACTCCAGGCACTTCTCCATGAGTTTCCTCCCTATCCCATGTCCCTGATACTCTCTATCCACCGCGAACTCGTGGATTGCGCCCACAGTTTTACCCTCGTACTTGCTGTACCAATCGTCGTCGCAGACTATGAAGCCGACTATCCTGTCGCCGATTTTTGCAACAAAAAAGCCGTCTCTGGCCTTGCTCCAGCACCACCTTAGGTATCTCTTGGCGTAGCTCTCCCCCTCACCGCCGTATTCGCGCATACCCTCGTAGGCGTTCATGTAAATCTCTATCAGCCTCTCAAGCGTTTCCTGGTCGAGTTCCTTTAGCTTCTCTATTCTTACTTCCGCCATCGGTTTAAGGTAGGGGTGGGGTTTAAAAAGCATGACTCCGAGGTTTGAGAGGTGAAAAGGTGGTAGCTATGAGCAAGGCCAAGCCCCGCTACTGCGAGATATGTGGAGCTCCAATAAAAGGCCCCGGCCACAGGATAAGGCTTGAAGGTGCCGAAGTTCTCGTCTGCGACCGCTGTTATGAGAAGTACGGTAGGAAGAAGTCCGGATTCAGCATAATGCCCACGAGAAGGGAACCGAGGAGAAGGCCCGCTCCGGCTCCCAGGCCAAGGAGGGAACCAAAACCCTACCGCGAGAGGCCCCTCTACACCGAGGAAATCGTTGAGGACTTTGCAGAGAGAGTTTATAAAGCTATACAGAAGAGTGGCAAAAGCTACGAGGAGTTATCTCATGAAATCGGGCTTTCCGTCAACGACCTTCGTGCCATAGCCCACGGTTACCGCGAGCCGACTATAAAGGAAGCTAAAAAGCTTGAGAAGTATTTCAAGATTACTCTCATAGAACGCGTTGAGGAAGAGTTTGAGGAGAAAAAGACAATTCCAAAGGACTACGAGCCCACTCTCGGCGATATAGCCAACATCAGGATTAGGAAGAGGAAGAAGTAAGCTAAACCTCTTCAATCTCCCAGTCTTCCCTCCTTTTCTTCTCGGCTTTTCTTCTCACTTCTTCGGCCTTTGTCCTCTTCGGCGGGTGAAAACCACGGAGCTTTTCAAAGGTTCCCCAGAGGCGCATGAGCTCCTCCCAGACTTCTGTATCGGGTGGGATAACGAGAACGTGGGCCGGCGGATGAATGTCCATAAGCCTTCCGATGGCTTTCCGTGGGGGCAGGTCTATCTGGGCAACGACGTGGGCTTTAAACTTCTTCCTCGGCTTCTCACCGCTGATTTTCTCAAAGGCCCAGTCGGACAGAGCGGGGGGAATTATCCTCGGGTCACCGCGAATCTTCATTCCTCCATATCTCACGAGATCAGCTAAAGCTACACTTGCCTTCTGAAAGTTGTCGGCTCGTACTAAAACTATCGTGTTTCTCATGGTCTCACCACCCTAACCTCAGCGGGTAACCTTTTAAAGGTTCGCCGATTTTAGTTACCGAAAGTTTTAAAAACTTTGCGTTTCTAAAAACCTCGGAGCCTTTTTAAGGGAGGAGCTGAGGAGAAGGAGGGGTGATAGAATGTATCTGAAGAAGAGGCACCTTGAGATACTCAGGGAGATGAAGAAGACCGAAAGTCAGGCCGAGATTGAGGCCAAACTGCCGGAGGAGTTCCAGATAAGGGCTATAGAGCTCTACATACTCGGATTTGCCGAGCTCGATGGTGGAAAGATTAAGCTCACCGATGCCGGAAGGAAGCTCCTCGAGATTAGCGATTCACTCAACCTTGAGGAACTGCCGGACGTTATAGCGGACACCGAGATTATGAAGATGCTCGAACTCCTTGAGGAGACCGGGAAGATACCCGAAAGCTGGCTCGAAAAGCTCAAGGAGAGAAAGCTCGCCGATGAGAACGGCCTTACGGAATTTGGGAGGGCCCTCCTCCAGCTCTACCGCGAGACCCACCCGGTTGTCTACTTAACCCCGGAGATAGCCTCGTTCCTGAGGGGAATGCCCAAGCTCGGAACCCTCGATGAGCTCGTTACCTTCAAGAACTCAAGGCTCTACGGCGATAACATCGTCAACGCCCTACAAGCCATGCGCCTGCTCCTGATTTCACCGCCAACCGAGAAGGGCAGGGCCTTCACAACGACCCCGGCGGCGAGGCTCGCACTTAAAGCTCTAAGCATGATTCCGGTTTTCGCCAGGGCGATAGTCCTCAGGAAGGAGGACTTCGAGGCCCTTAAGGCCGGAAGGAGCAACACCGAACTCGAGAGCATGGGCCTCAGCGACGAGAAGGGAACGACCGAGTTTGGAAAGGCCATGATGGAGACCTACGAGGCGATGGGAAAAGTTGAGGAAAAGGTTCTCCCGATTTACCTACTCGAGGATGAGCTGAGCGTCCTCAAGGCAATTCAGGAGATAGAGAAGAAGTACGAAACCAACCCAGACGTTCTGCCCACCGAGAAGGAGATTGGAAAGAGGGTTGAAATCGAGGATCTTGGCGCGGTGCTTCACCTCCTCGAGAGCAAGGAGCTCGTTGAGAGAAGGCTCGTCAAAAACAAGGACACCTACTGGCTCACCGAGTGGGGCAGGGAAGCGATAAACTTCGGAACAGTCAGCCCCGATGCCATGAAGGCGGTAACCTACAGCGAGAGCGGTGACGTGCCGATAGCGGAGTGGGTTATAAAGGCCCAGGAGGAGGGCGTCGTAAAGGCCGGCGTTACAGACAAGGGAAGGTTTTACCTGAGGCTCAGCAGGTCTATTGAGAGAAAGCCCTTCCTCACCAAGTACGATGTCGCGATACTCGCCAAAACGCCGAGGAAGAAGTACATCCACAGGGATGAGCTTGTTGAGCTCGTCCAGAACTACGTGGGTGGCGACGAGAAGGAAATCACCAGGGCTATAGGAGAGGCCGAGGCTAAGGGCTTCGTCGTCGAGCTCCAGAACGGCATGGTGAAGCTCACGGAGCTCGGAGATAAGGTCAAGACAGCGTTGGAGAACGCGAAGCTCCAGGAGATCCTGAAGGTCAAGTTCAGCGTCACGCCAACGCTCTACAACGTGCTCAGAGTCATCTACGAGAACCTGGAGACCTTCAACAGAATCTGGAAGGAGAAAGGTGAAGTCAAGGGCTACAAGATGGAGGAAGTTGACGTCATCAGGAAACACCTCAGCCTGAGCGACGACGAGATAAAGAAGGCTTTAACGATGCTCCGCGAGCTTGGCTTCCTCGGAAGCAAGAGCTTGACAGAAGCAGGTAGGGTTCTCGTTGAGGCCTACCTTTGAATTTTCTCTTCTTCAATGTTCCATTTTGAGCATAAAGCTTTAAAAAGCGATTCCCTCATTTATAAAAGGGTTTTTAAACCCACCATTCGGAGGTGTAAACCTTGGTGGACATGAGCAATGTAAAGCTCAGGATTGAGAACATCGTCGCTTCTGTTGACCTCTTTACGGAACTGAACCTTGAGAAAGTGATTGAAATCTGCCCCAACTCCAAGTACAACCCGGAGGAGTTCCCCGGAATCATCTGTCGCTTCGATGAACCCAAGGTTGCCCTGCTTATTTTCAGCTCCGGGAAGCTCGTCGTCACCGGGGCCAAGAGCGTTGAGGACATAGAAAGGGCCGTTAACAAGCTCATCCAGATGCTCAAGAAGATTGGAGCGAAGTTCCACCGCGCGCCTCAGATTGACATACAGAACATGGTCTTCAGCGGTGACATCGGCATGGAGTTCAACCTTGACGCGGTTGCGCTGAGCCTTCCGAACTGTGAGTACGAGCCCGAGCAGTTTCCGGGAGTTATCTACCGCGTCAAGGAACCGAGGGCCGTCATACTGCTCTTCTCCTCCGGTAAAATCGTCTGTTCCGGGGCCAAGAGTGAGCACGACGCCTGGGAGGCCGTCAGAAAGCTCCTCCGCGAGCTGGAGAAGTACGGTCTAATCGAGGAAGAGGAGGAGTGGTGAGGCCTCTTGGCCTTCTCCGTTATCTACTCTCCTGTCTTCCTCGAACACAGGCCCGAGAACTATCATCCGGAGAATCCGGAGAGGCTGTTGAGGGCCGTAAAGGTTCTCCAGCGGTTGAACCTGTGGAAGCCCGTTGAACCGGTTCCGGTCCCGGAGGAAGAACTCCTAAGGGTTCACTCGAAGGAATACGTGGAGCTCGTGAGGGAGAAAAGTCAATCGTTTTCCTACCTCGACCCGGACACGTACGTCTCTCCCGGCACATGGGAGGCCTCTCTCCTCGCCTTCGGTGCTTCCCGCTTGGCAGTTGAGCTGGCCTTGAAGTATAGGGGCATATACCTTGCCCTCGTCAGACCACCGGGCCACCACGCCGGAAAATCCGGTAGGGCATTCAACGCACCGACGCTGGGCTTCTGCATCTTCAACAACTCAGCCTACGCCGCCAAAGTCGCCGAAGAGCTCACCGGAAAGGTTCTCGTCATAGACTTCGATGCCCACCACGGTAACGGGACTCAAGAGATACTCTGGGACGATAAAAATGCCGTCCACATAGACCTTCACGAGCGGGACATCTACCCCTGGAGCGGTTATGAGCACGAAGTCGGCGGAAAAGGGGCCGAGGGCACAAAAATCAACCTGCCCATGCCCCATTATGCAGGCGATGACGACTTCATCTACGCCTGGAGCGAGGTTGTTTTACCCGTTCTAGCCCAGCTCAAGCCGGAGCTTGTCATTGTATCGGCTGGCTTCGACGGTTTCCTCGGTGAAAACCTGACGACCCTTCGTCTTAGCGAACTCTTCTTCGCCTACGCCGGCTCAACGCTCTCACGCTACCCGCTGGCGGTAATCTTCGAGGGTGGCTACTCCGTTGGTCTCGATAAAGGCCTGCCAGCTTTCATCAGGGGCTACCTCAGCGGGGAAATTCGGGAAGTTCCCGTAAGTCCGTCCTACGAGACCCTGAGAACCGTGGCGAGGGTGAAGGAGATACAGTCGGAGTGGTGGGAGTTCTGACTTATAAGCAGGCAAAAAGAAAAATGTAAGGCTTCAAAGCCCCAGCATCTCCTTCGCGGCCTTGACACCCAAATCGAAGGCCTTCATGTTCACATCTATAGTCTTCGGCGGAACGCTTACGCGGATAACTTCTCTCACGTGCTCGGCCGAGAGAGGGAAGCCTGGCGTCTGGGTCAGTGCTCCGATAAGGACGACGTTGGTAGTGACTATGTTCCCGGCTTCCATGGCTAGCTTTTCAGCGTCGAAGGCCATGAACTTGCCCTCGAAGTCCTCCTCGATTATTTTTTTGATTTCCTCTAAACTCGGATAAGTGGCGAGCCCCATGGAGACTTGGACAGGTGGAATTGGGCGAGCGTTAGTGAAAACCAGACCACCCTTTTTGAGATAATTGATGTAGCGCAGGGCCTCGACAGGCTCGAAGGACAGTATTACGTCGGCTTTTCCCTCTGGGACCATCGCGCCATAAACATCTTCGCCAAAGCGAACGTAGGCTATGACCGAACCGAAACGCTGGCTCATTCCGTGAACTTCTCCAACGCGAACCTTGTAGCCGGCCCTCAAAGCCGCCCAGCCGAGCAGGTTCGCCGCGGTGAGGATTCCCTGACCGCCAACGCCGGTGATAACTATGTTGTATTCCCTCATTTTCACTCACCCCCCTCAAGAGGCTCGAAGGCATCAAAGGGACAGACCTGCGCACAGCCGCCACAGCCCCAGCACATCGTTGGGTCTATCTTAGCTTTCTTCTTCTCTGCGTCCCAGTAGATTGCAGGACAGCCGTAGGCGTTGATACAAATCTTACACCCGGTACACTTGTCTTCGATGACATGGTAGATTGGCCACTTCTCTCCCTTCCTCCTCATCTGACCTATCCTGTATAGCGCACAGGGCTGTCTGGCAACGACAACGCTTACGCCGTCAACGGCTAGAGCTTCCTTTATTGCCCGCTCAGTTGCCTTTATGTCGTATGGGTCTACAACCTTAACGAAGTCCGCTCCCATTGCCTTGGCGACTTTCTCTATAAGTATCCTCTTGCCCGGTCCGTGAGGAGTGTCTCCGGTTCCGGGGTTGGGCTGGTCGCCGGTCATTGCCGTGACGAGGTTGTCGAGGACAACTATGACCACGTTGGAGCGGTTGTAGATTGCATTAGCCAAGGCAGGTAGGCCTGTGTGGAAGAACGTCGAATCACCTATGGTGGCGACTATTATTTTCTTCTCTTTACCGGTCTTCCTCTCTTCCTCGCCTGGAACGCCGTTAAGGGCAACATCAAGACCGTGAGCCATTCCTATAGAACCACCCATTGCTATTGTTGTGTCGACGGTCTTGAGTGGCGGTAAAACACCGAGGGTATAACAGCCTATGTCGCTGGGGAATATTGCCTTTGGAGTTGCGGCGCGCCTAATCGCGTAGAAGGTGTTCCTATGCGGACAGGCCGGACAGAGGCTCGGCGGCCTCGGTGGAACCATCTTCGAGACCTTTTCGTACTTCCTGTCTATCTCCTCAAAGTCTATCGGCGTTTCCATTCCAAGGAACTTGGCTATAGCTATTACAGCCCTCCTCGTAGTCATCTCGTAAACGCGCGGAACGAGGTCTTTGCCGTGAATCGGAATCCTCAGACCTTTATCATAGGCCCAGGTCTTGACCTGCTCCTCAACAACTGGTTCAAGCTCTTCAACGATGAGAACTTTCTCGAGGCCATCAAGGAACTTCTCGAGCAGGCCGTAGGGAACCGGGAAGGGCGTTCCGAGCTTGAGTATCTTGACATTGTCAACGCCGAGCCACGCCAGGGCCTCCTTAACGTATGCATAGCTGAGACCCGGGGCGATTATACCGACCTTGGCGTTTTCATCGCCTTCAATCCAGTTGAATGGGCTCTCATTAAATTCTTCACGGAACTTCTCGAGAGTCTCGAGCAACCATGGGTGCTTCTTCCTCTGGAAAGCCGGTATATCGACGTATCTCTCCGGGTTCTTCTCGAAGTTCCCGAACTTCCTCTTTGCCTGTTTTATCTCCTCCGGCAGTTCGCCCAGAACGACGTCGCCACGCATATGGGAGCTCCTCGTTGTTGTTCTGAGTATTATCATCTGGCCGTACTTCTCGCTTACCTCAAAGGCATACTTTACCATATCCTTTGCTTCCTGAACGCTTGAAGGTTCTAGGACAGGAATCCCTGCGCTTTTGGCTATTGCCCTTGTGTCCTGCTCGTTCTGACTGCTCCACATGCTCGGATCATCTGCTACCATAACTATCAGTCCGCCGTTGACTCCCATGTATGTTGCTGTCATGAAACTGTCCATGGCAACGTTTAATCCAACGTGCTTCATTGCCGTCATGGCCCTGAGACCGCTCCAAGCCGCGGAAAGGGCCGTCTCAAATGCAACCTTTTCGTTGGTCGAGTATTCCATGTAAACGCCGGCCTTTTTGGCAACCATTGCCATCGTGTCGGTAAGTTCTGAACTCGGCGTTCCAGGATAGGCGGCAAAAACTGCTATGTTGCCCTCTAAAGCACCGCGTGCTATGGCTTGATTCCCAAGGAGGAGAACTCTCTCCCCTGGCTTGTCCCACAACACTATATCTGTAACCTTCGCCATTTACACACCTCCTAATTCTGAGTGATGAAAAATGAAAATCAATCTTCCTTCAAAACACCGGCATTCTTCGCCTGTTGAACGAGGGCGTAGGCCCCAGCGGCCACATCCTCTGGCCTTTCATAGCTCGGGATTCCGTTGGCCTCGAGCAGTTCCTTGGCCTTCTCGCTGACGTAACCGGCCATGAAAAGTGCCAGAACTGGTTTTCCGTTGTTCACCTCTTTCACAGCCTTGATAACTCCCTCGGCGTGCTCCGTGGGAGTCATTCCCGCGAAGGTCGGGACGACGCAGATGCTTATGAGCATGTCAACGTTTTTATCCTGAAGCAGGGCCTTCGCCGTCCTGTAGTAGTCCTCTCCCCTCGCGGAGGCTATCATATCAACAGGGTTCTTAACTGCCGCCATCGGCGGGAGGAAGGAGCGCAGTTCCTCTATCGTCTTTTCCTCAAGGTCTGCCAGCTTTAACCCTCTCTTATCAATCTGGTCCGCGGTGAGAACGCCTGGACCGCCTGCGTTCGTCATTATCGCGACGCGCCTGCCTCTAGGCAATGGCTGTGTAAAGGCCCTGGCCATGCTGAGCATGTCGTCTATGGTCTCAGCTACGAGAACGCCACTCTGCTTGAAAGCCGCTTCATAAATCTTCCAGCTTCCCGCTAAAGAGCCTGTGTGACTTGAAGCGGCCCTTGCCCCGCTCTCGCTTCTTCCCGCTTTGAGAGCTATGACGGGCTTCTTCTTGGTGACGCGCTTGGCAACTTCAATGAATTTTCTTCCGTCCTTTATTCCCTCTATGTAGAGTGCTATTGCCTTGTCCTCCTCTGTGTCGGCCAAATACTCCATGAAGTCAGCAAAGTCTAGGTCTGCCATGTTGCCAACGCTAACGAACTTGGAGAAACCTATCCCCTCCTTGACGGTCTTGTAAACAATTCCCGCCCCTAAAGCTCCGCTCTGGCTCACGAAGGCTATGTCGCCCTTTCTTGCATCCATTATGAAAGTCGCGTTCATGTCGTTGTGGGTGTTCATAACGCCGACACAGTTCGGGCCGATAAGCCTCATCCCATACTTATGGGCAATCTCTACCAGCTCGCGCTCCTCTTTCTTGCCTTCCTCGCCGGTTTCACCGAAACCAGCTGTTATGATGACTGCCCCTTTGACACCTTTCTCTCCACAGTCGATGAGTGTTTGCTTGACAAACTTCTTTGGAACAACTATTATGGCGAGGTCAACCTTGTCTGGAATGTCTTTCACGCTTTTATATGCTTTAACACCCTGAACGACCTCGTCCTTGACGTTGACTGGGTAAACTTTGCCTTCCTTGTATTTTTTCAGGTTTTTAAAAACTTCATAACCGAGCTTCAGCGGGTCGTTTGATGCTCCGATAACTGCTATCCCCTCCGGCCTGAAGAAGTAGTCGAGAGTCATAAACCTCACCGTTAAAATCTGGGCCGAATCGTATATAAGCTTTCCCAAAGGGAGCATCGGAGAATTTTGGAGCATTGTTGAGTAATTTACGTTCATGAATGGGCGTTTTTTGGCATCGAAAGATTTAAGTAAGCTCCGGTTATTTTAATTCCGGAGGTGGTGGGAATGGTGAAGGTTCGCTTTCTGGGACACGCAGCTTTTTACATCGAGGGAAGCAAGAAAATCCTGATAGACCCATTCCTCAGCGGAAACCCGCAGGCCGCTGTAAAGCCAGAAGAACTCGAAGCCGACCTTATTCTGGTCACCCACGCCCACGGTGACCACATTGGAGATGCCATAGAGATTGCCAAGAGAACCGGCGCGAAGATAGTCGCTATGTACGATATAGCGAACTACATCAACGAGCAGGCCAACGGCGAGGTCGAGACTATAGGCATGAACTACGGGCCAACGGAGATAGACGGGGTTGGAATCGTTCAGGTTCCGGCCTGGCACTCGAGCAGTGATGGCAAATATAGCATAGGCAACGCCTCCGGCTTCATAGTCAAGCTCGATGGAAAAACAATCTACCACGCCGGGGACACCTTTGTTTTCCTCGACATGGGCCTCTTCAGCGAGCTTTATGGGCCGATTGACGTGGCTTTGCTCCCGATAGGCGGGCACTTTACGATGGGGCCGAGGGAAGCGGCAAAGGCAGTTGAGCTACTCAAACCAAAGAAAGTCGTGCCGATGCACTACAACACATGGCCACCGATTTCAGCGGACCCAGAGGAGTTCAAGAAGCTCGTTGGGGACAGGGCAGAGGTGGTAATCCTCAAGCCCGGCGAGGAGCTTGAGCTTTGAAAAACCTTTTAAGAACTTCTTTTATTTCCCTCTTAGGTGGTGAAATGAGTAGATGGAGAATTCTTGGTTTCGTATTGGCTATGATGTTCATCTTTTCGATTTCTCATATAGTTTTGGCTCAAACACCAAACGAGAGTTCTCCCTATGATCTAATAATAGTTAGAAACGACAATCTGATTGATTACATAGTTGCCATTCCATACTCAAAACTTCTTGGAATTCCGATACTTCCAGTTAACCCCAACGAGCTTGATACAGCAACTCTTGCTCAGCTCCAGAGCTACGAGCAGTTCGGCTGGTACAAAGTGCTTGTGATAGGTGACTACAAGGCGATTAGCCAGAAAGTACAGGAACAGTTAATCAGCCTTGGGTTCCAGGTGACCAGAATAGGCGGAGCAACTAGGGTGGACACCTCTGTTAAGCTCGCCGAGGAGTTCTATCCCAACGGCGCTGACACCGTTGTTCTCGCAAGTGCCAGCGATTATGGTTCGGCTTTAGCTGCCGCTAGGTGGGCGATGACATACAACAATCCCCTTCTTTTAACAAATCCCAATAATCTCTCGAAGTCAGTGATTGAGGGTCTAAAAAAACTTCACCCACGACAAGTGGTTCTCATCGGCGCGGGCATGTCCAAGAACATCGAGCATGAACTTCAGGCTCTAGGTTATCGAACATATTGGGTTAGGGAGACGATTACAATATCAATTCCAACGACTACGCCCCAAACAAAAACCAACTGGACCCTCGTTATCGGTGCCGTGATAATCACCCTCGCAATAGCGATTCCGGCTTCCCTCTACTATGCCAAGAAGAAGTGGTCAGCAAACAGGGTTCCTATTGAGGTCTTAACTGAAAAGGAGCGGATAGTAGTGAAGGCAATCCTCGATAAAGGTGGGACGGTAAAGCAGGAGGAGTTACCTGAACTTACCGGCTATTCAAGGCCGACGATAAGCAGAATAATCCAAGAACTCGAGAAGAAACAGCTGGTCGAGAGAGAAAAGGTTGGAAAGACGTTCATAGTCAGGCTGACCAAAGAGATAGTCATGCGCGAGTAGCGGTCGGCTAAGCCCTCCGCTCATCATTCTTCAGGGTCCTGGCTGTTTCTTCATCCCGCAAGAAAAGAAGGAAATCACTTGCGGAAGAGATGGCCGTGGGCCCTGTTCACGTGCCTTGTGAAGGCCTTGGCATCGCGGAAGACCATTCCACACCTGGGACAACGGAAGAGTATCTCCCCGTCCCTGTCCTTAATCTTTATGGCCTTCAGCACCGCCATCTCCTCCACCCCCGAGCGGATTTTTAATTCTGTCTTTTAAACTTTGCTAAATCCATATCCTGTTGCCCTTGACCTTGAGGTAGCCGAGTGTTTGGAGTGTTTTGAGAAAGTCCTCTATGGCATCTTCGTCGTAGTATATGTTTATCCTCTCGTTTCTGCCCTCGACGGTTATGGGCTCAAGCTCCATGATTGCCTCAATGAGCTCGTTCTTCCTCCTGTACTTCTCAGCTAGCTCAAGTATCTTTTCCGCCAGAACAGAGCGGGCTATCCCATCGAACATCGCTTCAACATAGCTTTCCTCCGTTGCGTAACCCTCTGCAATTTCAAGGGCTGTCTCAATGAGCTCCCTCTCAACCTCAAGAACTTCGACGTAATAATGCTTTTCGAGGGTGTATTCAGTTACGAGCGTCGCGCTGAGCTTTTCCTCAAGCTCTTCCAGTTCCTCACCGATTTCCTCCACCGGGAAGCGGAGTTCCAGGATGAGCGTGTCTAATGGAAGTTTTTCCCTTAGGAGGAAGCCTCCCTCGGTTTCCTCGATGGCGTTCGCCTCAATCAAAGCACTCACAACCGAGAGCTTTGGCAAATCCGGCTCCTCGAAGAGAGTCCCCAGTTCCTTTGTTTCTCCTGGCTCCCAGTCTTCAATGAGTTCATCGTAGGCCAGTTTAACGGCCTCAAGCTCCTCCCCGATGGCCGGAACGTTCGATGCAACTTCCACGAGTTCTGCATAGGTTCCCCTTATTACGACGTAGTGTTCAATCTCCGCCCGGGTTTCCTCCTGGGTTCTGTTCATTATTCCCGCCCTGCTGAGCTCCCTTGACAGGGCGTTCATGTCTTCTTTAGTTAGCACCTCGAACCTCATCTTCTTCCCCAGTATCTGAAACCCCTTTGACGTTATAACCTTTCCTTGACAAATCCAGCAGTGTCGTGAGAAGTGCCTTCACGGGTTTGTTGTGCAGTCTCGCGATTGTCTCCCTTACCTCCTCCACAAGATTTTCCTCAAACCTCGCGTATAGCAACAGCCCGTAGGCCATCAACTTCGGATTTCCCTCACCGAGACGCTCTATTGCGCTCGCCAGTGAGGGGTTGTTCAAAAGTTCATCCGCCAGGGTTTCCAAAGCTTTCCTGTCATCGCTTTCAACGGCCCTCTTCAGGGGCTCATAGAAGGCCTTGAGAACCAGTCTAGCCATCCTCTCCCTCTCCAGAAAGTCCCTTTCCGGTTCTTCCTTCTTTTTCCGGGTCATGAGGTAGTAGATTAGGGGCACGCTGAAGGCAACTATCATCATGGCGTAGAGACCAGTGGGTATTGTAACTCCAGAGGGTGACCTTTTTGAGATGAAAACTATTACAACAAGGCCAATGGTGAACCACAGTAGCATCCCCGCGAGATAATAGGGTGAGTAATCCTTAACCTTGGGGCCCTTTGCCCTACCACCGAGTTCTTCTATTCTTCTCAGGTTCTCCTCGGCTATCTCGATCTCTGCCTGAAGGCGTTTTATCCTGCGGTTGATTTCATCAAAGACTTCTTCTTTCATATCTCCCACCGATTATTCCACGTTGGGGTTGATACTTAATTAGTTTTTACTCGGTCACCATGCGGTAGAAGGCTATTGCACCTATGAGAGCGTAGGCATACTGGGTTATGAACTTGTAGAGAAATGCAACGACTATTGCCGTTGGACTGTCTCCTATAGCGAGTGTAATACCAAGCTCGTTTGCCCCTATTCCGCCTGGGGTTCCAAGGATACCTCCGAGGAAGTTTGAGTACAGAATCGCCTCAAGGAAGCTGATATAGTTCTCGTGAATCCCAAAGGTTCTGGCCGTTAGGTAGAGGGTCGTTGAGTTGGTCAGCGCGAGCAGAATTCCTACGAATACCCCTAAAATTACAGTCTTTATGTCCCCCCTTGCTCTGTGCCAGCCTGAATATATCTTTTCAAAAGTTTGAGTTCGCTTGAGTTTTTGGAACGCTGGATAAAGGGCTCGGTATGTGGCTTCATCAAAAACAATTGTCGTAAATAGTAGTAATGCAAGAGCGAACGCAACTGGGTTTTTTCCTATTGCTGACACGAGAAGCAATCCTGAAAGAAATTCAGTTGCTATCGCTAGTAATCCGACACCCATGGTATACCAGTAATCAGTTCCGAGCAACTTGACTTTTACTAAAATACCAACCGCTGTGTTGAGTGAGAACCCCAGATAAGTTCCAGAGAGCGTTGCTAAAAAAGTCCTCCTAAACGAGACCCTTGAGGCATGGTGGACGTAGATATACCAGAGAGTTGTGTAGAGTATGTACCCTACAAAACCAGTGGCTACCGCCGTCAGAAAGTAGGGGGATAACAGAGAGGATAAACTCAAGTGTGTCTTTGATGCTTCTGAATAAACTTTGTGAATTAAGTACGATGTTATGGCCACAGTAAGTAACAGTGCTCCAAATTTTCTCCTGTCCACTTTCTTCACTCCTTCTCAAGGAGTTCTCTCACGTATTTTGGCATCTGGAAGAGGGTCTCGTGCCTCTCGGGGTCGTAGTAATAGAGCTCCTTGGGGGCCCTGCTAATGTCAACCTTCCTGAAGTCTATCCCCCCCTTAACCCCAACGAGGAAGGCCCAGGGTGAAGCGTAGCCTATCACAGGGAAGCTGAAGTAGTAGACCCTGTCGAAGACCTTCTTCATGGCCCTGTATGCATCAAGGAGCTCGTTGGTGAAGAGATAAACACTCCCCGCCTGGGTGATGTATATTCCAGGGTCGTTGAGCTTCTCGTAGGCCGTTCTGTAGAAATCCTCCGAGAAAAGCAACTTGGCTGGCCCAACGGGGTCGGTTGAATCAACGATTATGGCATCAAAGCGCTCTCCGCTTTCCCTCAGGTATTTCACGCCGTCTCCAATTATCAGCTCAGCCCTTGGGTCCTCGAAGGCTCCCCTGTCAATTCCGAGGTAAATCCTCGAGACCTCTACTACCATCTCGTCTATCTCGACCATCGTGACCTTTTCGACGTCGTGTCTGAGAACTTCCCTCAGCGTTCCTCCGTCACCGCCGCCTATGATGAGGACTCTCTTCGGGTTCGGATGCGCGAGCATTACCGGATGAACTAGAACTTCATGGTAGCTCTCCTCACCGATCTCGACGAGCTGAACCGTGCCATCGAGAACGAGGAGTTTACCGAAGCCCTCAGTTTCGTAGAGTTCGAGCCTCTGGTATTTCGTCTGGGTCTCAAAGAGCCTCTCCTTGACTTTGAATCCAACGCCGTAGCCCCGGGGATACCACTCGATGAATGCTCTCTCTTCCTCGCTGTATCCCATAAACCTCACCTGAGGTTAGCTTATCTTTTGAGTTTTAAATCTATGGGTTTTCACGGGGCAAAGTTATTAAGGCCCCTCTGAGAGTTGGTATTGATGTCTGAGACGGAACTTAGAAAAAGGCTTGCTCAAAGGATATCTACTCTGTGGAGTGAAATAACGCGAGACGATAATGGGATACCCCACATAGTTGGTGAAATAAACGCTAACCCCAAGTTAGACGTTGACATTAACGTGGCCTTTTTCGATGACTATCGTTTAGAGCGTTTTCTCGATGATGGGGTGCTTTTCTTTGTCTTTCCTGCTGATGAGGACAGTCCAAGGGCATTGTTTGTTTCTCTCTGGCGTTTTCTCCAGGGAAAAGGTGTCCCCAAGCTCCTGATTCCCGGAATAAGGCTTGAAGGTCCCTTGAGTGAGTCCCTTAGAAAGCTTGGCTTTGAAGTCCTGTGGATGACTGGCGACTCGATAATTGAAGTCTGGGCTACTAAGGGTAGAATTCGATACGCGATGGTCTTCCAAAGAACAGGGGAAAATGAGTTCACGCTGGTTGAAAAGAAAAGGGTTCAGTAGGGGAACATGACAACGACGGCTATTGCCGCCGCTGGCCTGTCCTTAACGGTGATTTCGGCGCTCGCGACCTTGAATTCCGCCAGTTCCCAGCCCCTGTTGGCGAAGCCTTCTTCGACCATCTTCCTGACTATCCTCTCAGCCTCTTCCTTGGTGCAGTAGCCGGCGTATTCATATATCAAACCGCCCTCGTTGTTCTTACTGATGCCAACTCCCAAAGCGGCGCTGATGGTCATTCCAGGCTCATCGCTCTCGATGTGGGCATAGACGGTTGGAAGGAGCATTCCAATCGGAACGTCGTGGACTTTGTCCATCCACTCGATGTGTGCGGGAATGACACTACTGAGCTTGACAAGGTTAACGTTGCCTATGCCCAGTTTGAGGAGTGCGTTGTCAAAGGCGTTGAGCTTTGTTCCACCTTCGGCGGTGGCCGCTCCAAGGAAAGCCCTCTTGGGTGTCGTCCAGCTCATTCTCACCACCTTAAAGCTCTTTAATCACTCCACCGCTTAGCTTCGAGCTTATAAACCTTGCCCAAAATTCATTCGTTTTTCACCGCAGTCAAAATTCTCCCAATGGTTGCCGAGAGGAATATTCCCGCGACGGAGGTGAAGGCAGTTATCGAATATAGCTCGCCGGTCAGAACGCCATAGCTGTTGCCGAGGTCAGCAACGAGCAGTCCGAGGATTCCAAAACTGACTAATCCAGTGGCCTTCGCGAGGGAACTCACAGGCTTTCCGTCCCACTCGAGGATTACAGTGAGGAGGAAGCGGATAATGTAGACAACGAAGAACCCGTAGAGGACCATAAGGGTTATTTCCGCCCTGAAGTTCATACCACGCCAGGCGAAGAAAATTGGCGCAAATATTCCACTCGTTACACCGCTGAGTATGGTTTCCAGCCTCTCGTACTGCTTCGTGCCCACCAAATCGCTATGGAGGATGAGCCCAGCTAGAAAACCACCGATTGTGAAGTGCATTCCAACTTCCTCGCTTATGAATCCTAGCATTGCGGCGAAGACCATGAAGAGGCCGAAGACGGCTTCATCGCTTTTCAGCTTCCTCAGCTGGGTTATGAGCCAGACCTTGTGCTGAATTCCAATCTTATAGTTGATGTAGAGAACTCCGCCTATGAAAATGACCTGTTTCGCTACAGTTACCAAGAGGTTTGCAGTACTCTCGGCACCTTTGAAGTTTGCTAGGACGTAGACTAGGATAAGTATTGCCACCTCGCTGATTATCGCGTATGATAGTGCCACGTGGAGGTAATCCTCACCGAAGAAGCGTTTCAGCCTTACCACTATCGGAGCGCTCGCTACTGCAAGTATTGAAGCCGCCAGCATGTTGCCGGTTCCAATTCTATACCCCGTAAAGGGCAGGGTGACGAGTAGCATGACCCCCAGCGTGACGAGGTAAACGGGAAGGGCCTTTCTCCCGCCCATGTGGAGCTCTTCCGGTGTTATCTCTAAGCCTGCAGAAATCATAAGGAAGAAAATTCCAAATTCAGCGAGAAGGTTCATTTCCTCGGCGGGAACGTTGGTTAAAACGTAGCCAAGGATTAAACCCGCTGTTATCTCGCCCACTATTCCCGGGTAACCAAGCCTTTCGAAGAGCTCTGCGAGGAATCTTCCAAATGCAATTATTATGAGGACGTAGCCTATTATCTGCATTCCCTCACCCCGCCTTAGAGTCCCCTAAATTCTGTGCCTGGCACGATATAAGCGTTTCCATTTCGAGAAAGGTTTAAATGCTCAAACCTGTTACATCGAGCGGTGATGTTCATGATTGAGGTCGGTGAATACAGGGTCAAGGAGGGCCTCTACTACACCAAGGACCACGAGTGGGTTCAGGTTCTTGAGGACGGGACGGTTTTAGTTGGCATAAGCGACTATGCCCAGAAGGAACTTGGTGATCTCGCTTATGTCGAACTCCCCGAGGTCGGGAAAGAGCTCAACAAGGGCGACGTTCTCTGTGAGCTCGAGAGCGTTAAGGCCGTTTCCGAGGTCTACGCCCCCGTCAGCGGTGAAGTCGTTGAGGTCAACGAGGAACTCGAGGATTCACCCGAGCTACTCAACGAAGACCCCTACGAGCACTGGATTGCCAAACTCAAGCCGAGCAACCTTGAGGAAGAACTCAAAGAACTTATGGACGCGGAAGCCTACGCCAAGTATCTTGAGAGCCTCTGAGCAAGGCTTTAATACTTTTCTCTCCTATTCTCTCTGGGTGTTTGCCATGAAGGTTCTGAAGGAGTGGGATGTCAAGGTAAAGCTCGTCAAAACCAGGAGAGGAGCGATTCTCCACATGATAGAGCTCGAGCCCGGGCACTTCTACCTCGAGCAGAACCCCCTCAAGGATTCCAAGTACGGGGTTGCCTACAGGAAGATTAAGGAGAACTTCCCGGAGTTCTACATGTTCTGGGAGATTAAGAACAACCGCTACACCGGGAAGCTTCTGGCTGGAGCGTTCCTTGAGAAGAAGGAAATCGACGACTTCATAACTCTCCTGGCTCAGACCGAGGACTTCAAGAAGTTCGAGGAAATCCTCGAGGAGATTGAAGAGATAGAGGAGTGAGCTCGGCTCCATTCTTTCATCATTTCGTCAGATACCCTAGAGGTCGTCATTGCTCATTATCTCTTTTTAGAGAAGGGATAAAAACCTGACGGCTCCGTCAGTATACCCCTCATCACGTTTCAGCTACCGTGAGGTTCGTCATTGCCGTTTGAATTGCGAGACTGTCACTAATCTCGAGGGAAAGTATAAGGAAATGGAAAACCCTAAGCGTTCGCCTTTCCTTCCCTCTTCTTCGTGAGGTACTCGTGGATTGCCTTGGCAGCGCGCCTTCCGTCACCCATAGCCAAAATAACAGTCGCCTCGCCCCTTATAGCGTCGCCACCGGCGAAGACTCCTGGAATGCTGGTCATGAGGTTCTCGTCGACGACTATTTTACCGCGCTCGACCTTAAGGCCGGGCGTGTTGATAATGAGCCTGTTCGGGTGCTTTCCGATGGCTATGATTACCGTGTCGGCCTCTATCGTCACGTACTCGCCAGTTCCGACTATCTTCCTCTTTCCTCTCGCGTCCCTCTCATCGAGTGGTTTCATCTTCTCGAACTTTACAGCTTTAACGTTGCCGTTCTCGTCGCCTATGAACTCTACAGGGGTAATGAAGTACTCGAACTTTATGCCCTCTTCCTTGGCGTGCTCAACTTCCTCCTCCCTCGCTGAGACATCCTCTTCGCCACGGCGGTAGGCTATGATTACCTCGGCACCGAAGCGCCTGGCACTCCTAGCCGCGTCCATCGCGGTGTTTCCGGCACCTATAACGATAACGCGCTTTCCGACCTTGACGGGGGTATCGTACTCAGGGAACAGATAGGCCTTCATGAGGTTGACCCTGGTGAGGAACTCGTTGGCGGTGTAAATCCCGTTGAGGTTTATGCCCGGCGCGTTGATTAGCCTCGGCGTTCCGGCACCGGAACCGATGAAGACGGCATCGTACTCCTGGAGGAGTTCTTTAATGGTTACGGTCTTTCCGACGATGTGGTCCGTCAGGATTTTAACGCCGAGCTTTCTGAGCTTGTCAATCTCGCTCTCAACGATGCTCTTCGGCAGTCTGAACTCTGGAATGCCGTACATCAAAACTCCTCCGGGCTCGTGGAGGGCCTCGTAGATGGTAACGTCGTAGCCGAGCTTAGCTAACTCGCCAGCGGCGGTAAGGCCAGCGGGCCCGGCACCGATGATGGCAACTTTCTGCCCTTTCTTCTCTATCTTCGGCACCATCTCAAAGAGGAGCTGTTCATCTATGCCTTTCTCGCGGGCGTAGTCAGCCACAAACCTTTCAAGCTTGCCGATGTTTATCTTGTCACCTACCCTGCCCATGACACAGTTCATCTCACACTGATCCTCCTGCGGGCAGACCCTTCCCGTTGTGGCTGGAAGGGAATTGCAGGCCCAGATTACTTGAAGGGCCTCCTTTACAGCCCTGTCCGGGTCGTCGCGGTATTCGACAAGTTTGCTTATGAAGCCCGGAATGTTGATGTGAACGGGACAGCCCTTGATACAGGGCGCGTAGTTAGCCGGACACTGCAAACAGCGCTCGGCTTCTTTAACAGCTAACTCGAAGGTGTAGCCGAGGTTGACCTCTTTGAAGTCGTGTATCCTCTCCTCAGGGGGCCTTTCGGGGGTGGGAACGCGCTCCTTGATGAGTTTCCTCTTAACGGCCATTTCACTCACCTCTCAGGGACTTAAGGTACTCCTCAAGGGCCCGCCTTTCCATGTCGGTATAGAAGCCGACCCTGTGGATTAACTCATCCCAGTCGACCTGGTAAGCGTCGAATCCGGGTCCGTCTATGCAGGCGAACTTGACTTCTCCCCCAACGGTAACACGGCAGGAACCGCACATGCCCGTTCCGTCAACCATAATCGGGTGAAGGTCAGCGTGCATTGGAATGCCGAATTCTTTAACGACCTCAAAGACCGCCTTCTGAGCACCGGCCGGGCCGACGGTGAGGATGAAGTCAAAGTGTTCCTCACTGAGGAGTTTTCTAGCTCTCTCCGCTCCTCTCTTGGCTATTTCGTCCACTATCTCCTTCGTACCCCATCCCTCTTGTATGTCGAAGCCCTCAACAAGGTGCCTGGATACGACCTTCTCAAATTCATCCTTGAGAATGACCATTGGCTTGGGCGTGACGTGAAGGGCAGTCACGTCGTTTCCGGCCTCTTGGAGGGCTTTTGCTATCGGGAAAACTTCAACTATGCCGGCGCTTAGACCAATGGCCAGAACCCTACCAAATTTCTCTATCGGCGCAGGGTTTCCAAGCGGGCCTGCCACGTTGAGTATCGCATCTCCCGGCTTGAGCTCGTTGGCCATCCTCATCGTCGTCTTTCCGCGGATGAATGTTATCAGGACAATCCAACCTTCTTCTCTGTCCCAGATTACGGGGGTGAGGGGAATCCTTTCGCCGTTTGGAAAGGCCCTAACAATTACGAACTGACCCGGCTGGACCTTTTTGGCCACATGGGGGGCTTCAATTCTGTACATAACATGCTTCGGGGCGATTTTCTTCTTCTCGAGTATCCGATACACGATGAACACCTCCGTGCATGAGCTCAAAGTTGGACATCTAAATGTTCAGAACACTTAGTGTTTATAAATATGTGCTCAACCAAAGGTTTAGAACTCCGAATGGATTTCGAAGGGTTATTTTAAAACTTGAAGGAAACGCTTTTTAAATCCCGGGAAAAGCTTTCATGGTGTTGGTAATGGAGGCCAAGATGTTGGTTTATCACATTTCGGTTATCACAACTGCCCTTGGCATGTTCCTTCCACTGCTCTACGGTGCGGTTGGGCCTGTCAGAGAGGTTCTGGGAAGCAACCCCCTCCTGAAATCGCTTGCAATAATCATCTTAGGCTGGATAATCGCCTACATTACCTTTGAGGAGAAAGAGGAGAGCAGAGAAAACACGTTCACAGCTTCCTGAGAAACGTTATGTAACCTGTGTGGGCAAGCATGGTCGTCTTCGGCCTCATGCAGTCCCTTTTAACTTCCTGTTCCCTGACGAGAACCTCAACAACCCTCGGCTTCATGAAGTGCTCTTTGTACTCCTCCAGCGCCCTGAAGAAGCGGTGAACCTGGTTCATGCACGGTGTATAGGCCACGAAGTAACCTCCGGGCCTCAAAACGTCAACCGCGTGGGGAAGAACGTTCTCGGGCTGTGGAAGATCAAGAACGATATGGTTGGCCCTCTCTTCATCTATTCCATCGTAGATGCTCTTGTTTTTTAGAAGAACTCTATCCGAGAAACCGGCGAGTTCTATGTTCTTCTTTGCTATCTCGTAGAAGTCCTTTCTCACTTCGTAGCTTATTACCCTTCCCGCTGGTCCTACAGCATTGGCCAGAAAAATCGTCAGGGCCCCGCTCCCGGCCCCGGCCTCTATCACAATATCTCCCGGCGAGATTCCGGCGTAGGCTATGATTATTCCAGCGTCTTTTGGATGGACTATCTGAGGTCCACGCTTCATTTTCGCTATTATATCGTTGATGTCGGGCTTTAGCGCTACGAATGTTTCCCCCTTATGGCTCTCTATTCTCGTTCCATAAGGTTTTCCTATGAGCTCACCTAGGTTTAATATCCCCAAATCAGTATGAAACTCCTTTTTTTCAACTTTCACAAGATATCTCTTTCCCCTTTTGTCAATGAGAACAACACTGCTTCCCTCTTTAATCACTAACGCCACCGTCCTTGTAAATTTTGATATTCCCTTCTGAGACTTCCACTATGGCTGTGCTGAGTTCTTCTAGTATGGCCAACCGAGAGCGTTTTATGACTTCGGAGTTGATGAAATTGATTATTACCAAATCCTCAGCTGGAATTGTGCTTACGGCCGTCAATATGGCCTTTATGGCATTCTCTGGATTGAAATGGATATAATGAGCAAGCCCAAATGTTACCATGTATTTTGGCTTCTGTGGAAGTCTAGAGATTTTGCTCATAATTGAGTGGTAGCTTCTCAGAAAAGTATGGGGATCATAGCTTGGGACTACGTCCTCAAGAATTTCTCCATATGTCACAGTCCCTGGTCCCACACGAACAACTTTTAAGTCCCTGAGAAGCTCGATAATGCTTGAATAATCAACTTCCCCTCTCCTCATGAACTTCCTCAGTAAAATCTCCCCCATGCCAAAGAAATCCACTACAACAACGCCTCCCTCGCCTATTGCAGGTAAAAGTTCTCCCCATGCGAGCGTTTCTATAGGTTCTCGCGACCGATACTCAACTAAAACAACGTCCCCGGGAGCCATAAAGCTCAACACGTCTTTTTCAAGATTTTTGATTACCATGATCTTCACCAAAAGGGTTTTTAACGCCCACTCTTTTAAATCTTGCCGGGTGGAAAAATGAAGTTTGTGATATGGCCGAGTGAGCTAGATAGAAGACTTAGCAGGAAATATGGAAGAACAGTCCCTAAGAATATCGCCGTTGATAAACCTAAATTCTCTGAAATTGAGGATGCAATATTAATTCTCGGCATGAAAATTCTTGAAAAGGACACCCATAAGCTAAATCCCCGTCTTTCGGGACTTGAAGAAGAACTAAGAACTTACGGCTTTATGAAAATTGAAAGCCCATATGGAAAATCGAAGAGCCTCAAAATGATTGCGGAAAAGATTAGAGAACTCCGTTCGCGTTCAAAATCAACTAAGGCTAAGAGAAAGAGAAGGTGATCACTCCTCGTCCATTTCAACTACTATCGCGGTGGTAGTGTCTATAACCCCATCGATGTTATGTATGTCGTGGAGTATTCTTCTGGTCAGTTCTCCAAGGTCTTTGGCTTCGATGTGGACGATGGCATCGTAGGGACCGGTGACGGCATCTGCCTTTGTAACGCCCGGTATCTGCTTGAGAGCCTCAATGACGCTCTCAACTTTTCCAATCTCAACTGTTAACAAAACATACGACCTAACCATAGACATCACCGCCGAAATTTTCTTCGCAATTTAGTTGGAGTTCTGCTCATTTAAGCTTTTCGTAGTACAGGCATTCGGCCAATAGGATATGTGATTGCAATCAAAGAATCATCGTTGTGACAAAATGACCATCGAAAAATTTATACGTCTTCCAAGATAACATATAGTGCCTCAATCGACAGAGGTGAGCGTTTATGAAAGGGAAAGTGGCAGTGACACTTCTGCTGGTTTTTGTTGTGGCATTTTCAGTAGTAGCTAGTGGCTGTATCGGTGGTGGGAGTAGTCCCACAACGACAACAATAAGCCCCGCAGGGGGTTCTACTTCGACTTCTCAGGCATCCTCTACTCAAACGACATCAAGTTCTTCAACAACCGTGCAGTCATCTAAGGCTATAACATATATTGAGGAGCACCTATCCAATGCGACGGTTATAGAAACTCCAAAGTACGTCGTCGTCGTTGGACCTGAAGGAAAGGGAGCCAAAGTTTCAAACCTACCCAACAAGCCGGTCATCGTGGTCTCTTACAAGGTCGATGAGAAGAAGACTCCTAGTATAGAGGAGCTCATGAAGAACCAACAGGGCTTCGGTCAAATAAACCCTGCATTCCTCCGTGACCCGAGGATGGACGCTTTAATCCAGCTCGGCAGGAAAATAACAGATCCCAATATTAGGGAGGCACTATATAATGCCCTGTACATTCTTGCCAACAAAGAGGTTCCGGAGATAATTCTCGGTGATACTAAGGCTACCCGCGTCTACTGGAACTGGGTGCACAACTGGTATTACAATCCTGTTCTCGCACCGCGCTGGGACCTCGTTATGGAGGACAAGAACGCACCGACGGTCAGCATTGGAATAGGTGACTACAAGAACGAGCCCGGAACAATCGTTGAAACAACCATAGGATGGCCGAGCTCCTTCGACCCGGCATTTGACTACGAGACCTTTGGATGGGCCCTCTACCACAACGTTGGTGATACCCTCGTTACATACTGGGAAAACGAGACCAAGAAGGTTTCACCCGACTTGGCTGTCGCGTGGGCCCACAACAAGGACGGAACCGTCTGGTACTTCGTTATAAGGGGAGGAGTTAAGGCTTACGACCCCAAGACCGGCAAGCTCTATCCGATTAATGCTACGGATGTTGAATTTGAGTTCTGGCGCATTCTCAGGGCAGGTTACTCCGTCAACTGGATGCTGGCAACCTACACCGACCTCAACAAGAGCTATGCTATGAGTGAAAGCGAGTTTGAGAAGGTTCTCCAGAACGGTGGAATAATAGCCGACTTCAACGGCAAGACAAAGGAGGTTAAGAGTCTCAACGAGCTCCTCCAGTTCTTCGGCTACAGCGGACCAACTGCTGGAGTTTACAAGCTCGTTCTCCCGCACCCATACGGTGGAATACTGAGCGTTCTTGCAGACCCATACCTGATGGTCATCCCCGCGAAATACCTGCTCGGAGACAAGTACGAGGAGGCCATGAAGGCCTCTGACTGGGGTAGAAAACCATGGGAGTGGGCCAAGTACGTCCAGCCGGGTTCAAAGGACCCAATACACCAGATGCTTCAGAACAACTACATTGGAGTGTTCACCGGGCCGTTCTACATCAAAGACGCCAAGCAGAACAGCTACATAATCCTTGAGAGGAACCCCTACTACTGGAACTCCAGCGTCTGGAGCAAGCTGGAGGAGAAGTATCCGAATTACGTCACGACCAAGCGCGTCATATACGTCCTCTCAGACGATGCAACAACGCGCATAAGCCTCTTCCAGAAGGGTGTTGCGGATATAGCGGCGGTTCCAGTTGACAGGCTCGACGCGGTCAAGAACCTCAAGCTCGGCAACTTTGAGTCAAAGATTGACTCCTTTGTCACACCGGATATGGTGTTCATAGTTCTCAACGCCGCGAAGAAGCCCTTCGATAACGTCAAAGTGAGGGAGGCCCTTGCTTGGGCAACACCCTACGAGCAGATTTACCAGGCGGTTTACAAGGGCTACATGGTGCCGAACTACGGCCCGATTCCAATTGGATGGCTCGGCTATACCGAGTGCTGTGTCATCAAGTACAAGTACAACATCGCAAAGGCACTCCAGCTTATCAGGGAGTCCGGCATAAACCCAAGTGACTACACCATAACGATTTATTACAACACCGGAAACACCCAGCGTGAAAAGATAGCAACGCTCCTCCAGAACACGTGGGGACAGCTTGGTTTCAAGATTTCAGTTACGCCTCTCTCGTGGCCGACACTCCTGAGCAAGACGGCCAGCGGAGACTTTGATGTCTACATCGTTGGATGGGCACCCGACTTCCTCGACCCCGACGACTACGTCGGCCCATTCCTCCAGAGTGCTGTTGTCTTTGACAGCCTCAACTACGAGGTTATTGAAGGGTGAACCCTTTCTTTTCTTTTGCTCCTCTTTTGGTTCTCAACAACAGGGAGGGAAACGACGTGGCAGGGCTTGGAAAATTCCTGGTGAGAAGGGCGCTGACGTTTGTTCCAACTCTCATTGGGGTTACGCTCATTGTTTTCGTTATAGCCTACGTGATTCCCGCCAATCCCGTCCGTGCCTGGGCGGGGGGTGAAAAGGCTTCTCAAGCCGCGATTGAGATGATTAAGAAGGAGTACCATCTCGACCAGCCGTGGTACGATCAGTATATCTTTCTTGTAAAGGGCCTCTTTACGAACTCTCTCCTTGACCCCTTGAATCAGGAGCCCGTCTTTGACAACATAGGTAACAGGTTCGTTGTGACTTTTCAACTGGCGTTGTTTGCATTCTTTTTTGTTGTGCTTATGGGATTACCCCTCGGAATAATCTCGGCCCTAAAAAGGAACAGCACAGTGGACATGGTGCTCAGAATAATAGCCTTGGTCTTCATATCAACTCCAATTTACGTTATAGCTTACCTCTTCATATGGCTCTTCTTCATCCACTGGAACGCAACAACACTCGCAGGAATACCCCCTGGACCGCCACATAAAATAACCCATATCCCTGTGATAGATGACATCCTAACCCTCAACTGGAGCAACTTCGTTCAGCAGGTAAAACGTTTCTGGCTCCCGGGCTTTACCCTTGGAATAGCGGCAGCTGGTGTTCTAATGAGGTTCACAAGGAACTCCTTCCTTGAGGCATACAGTAGGGACAGCACGCTGTTCCTCAAAGCAAAGGGTGTTCCTAAGAGCAGGCTTTACAGACACGTCCTCAAGAACGCCCTCGTCCCTGTGATAACCATACTGGCTCTCCAGTTCGGCGGGCTTCTGGCCGGAACACCGATTACGGAGACCGTTTTCAACCTTCCGGGAATAGGTCGCTACGCACTTCAGGCAATAATGTATCTGGACTTCCCGGCTTTGATAGGCGTCACGTTCCTCTACGCGATAGTCTTCGTCACGGCAAACCTGATAGCCGACATACTCTACGCGATAATCGACCCGAGGGTTAGGTTCTGAGGGTGGTGGTCATGGTCAAACAGGAGGAATACGAACCAAAGGAAGAGTACGAGATGAGCATACTGGATAGAATCAGTGACAGGCTCATAGACGGCCTTGCATCCTTTATAAGCCTCTTCAAAAAGGACTGGAAGCGAAGGAATCAGTCGAGAATTAAAGAATGGAAGCTAATGGCGTACGCCATAAACCGTTCCCCTCCGACGTTGCTCGGGCTTTTCATAGTCATCATTTACATCTTCATCGGCATATTTGGACCTTACTTGACTCCTTGGTCGTATGACTTCTTCCCAGTGAATTACAACTACTCAACCCAGCTTGCACCACCGGGCTCGACTTACTTCCTCAACGTTACGGAGCTCAAAAACGGGTACATAATCCACTACACGACATACATCCACTATCCCCTCGGTTCGGACACCTACGGAAGGGACGTTCTTAGTCTTCTTCTCGCGGGAGCCAGAACGGCGCTGGTGTTGGACATATTTATCATCCTCATAGGCCCGACAATAGGAATAATCCTCGGACTGATTTCCGGCTACTACGGTGGGAAGGTCGATGAGGTCATAATGCGTATTACGGACATGTTCCTGGCATTCCCGGGGCTTATACTCGCCATTGCCCTCTCCGCGGTTCTACCGGGCAGAATTCAGAACTTCCTGAATGCCCACACATGGGCCCAGACGCTCGTTTTAAAGCTCTTCGCATTGCACCCGAGAGACGTTAACAACCTTGGAAAGCTCTTGGCGGTTTTTGTCGCTCTGGTCATAGTCTGGTGGCCGGGCTACGCTAGGGTAACGCGCGGTTCAACGCTGACGGAGAAGGAGAACCTATACGTCGAGGCTGCCCGTGCGATAGGCCTACCAACCAGAACGATACTCTTCAGGCATATACTTCCCAACATCATAGGCCCTATTTTGGTTATGATCACGATGGACTTCGGTGGAATAATCCTTACGGAGGCTGGCCTGAGTTTCCTTGGACTCGGTGCCGTTCCACCAATACCGGACTGGGGTAACCTAATCAACCAGGGTTCACAGCAGTTCCCACAGGCATGGTGGCTCGTTGCCTTCCCGGGATTGGTTATAGTCACCGTCGTCCTTGGCTGGAATCTCCTCGGTGATGGTTTGAGAGACGTCCTTGACCCGAGGACAAGGAGGAGCCTCGAGTTCAAACTCAAGAAGAAGTCCGGTGGGGGTGAAGAGAATGCCTGAGCCCATCATAGAAATCAAAAACCTCAGCGTTTACTTCTACACCTACGCAGGTGTTGTCAAGGCGATAGAGAACGTGTCCTTTGACATCTACCGTGGCGAAACACTGGCCCTCGTCGGTGAGACCGGCTGTGGAAAAAGCGTCACCTCAAGGGCGATAACCAAGCTCATCGAGAGCCCCGGTAGGATAGTGAACGGTCAGGTGATTTACCACAGGGACGACGGCTCAACAATCGATTTGCTCAAGCTAAGCGAAGAGGAGATACGGGAAATCCGGGGTAATGAGATAGCATACATCTTCCAAGACCCGCATTCCTCCCTTGACCCCCTGTACACCGTTGGATATCAGATAGGTGAGGCCATGGAAGTTCACGGCAAGGTCAAGAACATAAAAGAAGGCATAGCGAAGGCTGTGGACATTTTGAGGGAAGTCCTCATCCCAGATCCTGAGAGGAGAGTTAAAAATTATCCCCATGAACTTTCCGGGGGTATGAAACAGAGGGTTGTGATTGGAATAGGGATAGCCAACAACCCGAGGTTGCTCATAGCTGACGAGCCCACAACCGCGCTCGACGTTACCGTTCAGGCACAGATACTCGAGCTTCTCAACGAGCTGAAGAGAAAATATAATGCGACAGTTCTCCTCATAACTCACAACCTGGGTGTTGTTGCGGAAACGGCCCAGCGCGTCGTTGTCATGTACGCGGGGAAGGTTGTTGAGATAGGCAGTGTTGACCAGATATTCCACAACCCCCTGCATCCATACACCATTGCACTTCTCAGGGCAGTGCCAAACCCCCTAAAGAGGATAGAAAAGCTCGAGAGCATTCCCGGAACAGTCCCGAACCTTATAACTCCACCGAAGGGCTGTCGCTTCCACCCGAGATGCCCACTGGCTGAAGAGCGTTGCAGAAAAGAGGAGCCCAAACTCAAGGAGATAGAACCGGGCCATTTTGTGGCCTGCCACAGATACTGAGGTGATGACGATGGAACCAGTGCTCAAGGTTGAAAACCTCAAAAAGTATTTCCCCGTTAGGAGCCTCCTGAGAACTGTTGCGTGGGTTAAAGCCGTTGATGGAGTCAGCTTCGAGATAATGCCCGGTGAAACCTTTGGACTGGTTGGGGAAAGCGGTTGCGGGAAGACAACCACGGGAAGAACAATACTCAGGCTCATCGAACCGACAGAGGGCAAGATTACCTTTATGGGAAAGGACGTGACAGGGCTCAAGGGGAAGGAACTCCTCTGGTTCAGGCGACATGCCCAGATAATGTTTCAGGACCCGTATTCCTCCCTTAACCCAAGACAGACAGTTTTCAACATTATAATGGAGCCAGTCAAGTTCCACGGTATAGAGGTCGATGACCCGGAGGAGTTCGTTATACGCCTGTTGGAGAGCGTTGGTCTTAACGAGATGCACCTCTACCGCTATCCCCACGAGTTCTCCGGGGGACAGAGACAGAGGATTGCATTGGCTAAAATACTCGCACTTCAGCCCGACTTCGTTGTCCTTGACGAACCAACTTCCGCCCTCGACGTTTCGGTTCAGGCCAACATTTTAAACACCCTCAAGGAGCTCCAGAAGAAGCACGGCTTTTCGTATCTCTTCATAAGCCATGACCTTGGCGTTGTCAAATACATGAGCCACCGCATGGGGGTCATGTACCTCGGAAAGCTCGTGGAGATAGGCCCGGCCGAGAGAATCTTTGAGAACCCGCTACATCCCTACACCCAGATGCTCCTCTCGGCCATACCAATCCCCGATCCCGAACTCGCAAGGAAAAAGAAGAAAATGGAAATTAAGGGCGAACCTCCGAGTCCAATCAATCCGCCGAAGGGCTGTCGCTTCCACCCGAGGTGCCCCCTGGCCAAGGCAGGACTCTGCGACAAGAAAGAACCGCCTCTCATCGAAGTTGAAAAAGACCACTACGTGGCCTGCTGGCTCTACGCAAAGTCCTGAGCCCTTTTCCTTATTTCCTCCGTTACTCCAACGTTTTTAAAAAGCGCGGAGAAAAATGCAGTCCTGAAAACCGGGTCGATTTTGAGGAGGTTTGTGTAGACCTTATCAACCCCTTCCTCTCCAAGAACCCGTCCATTGGCGAGCCGGAGCTTTCTGTAAAGAACTCCCAGTTCTGTGATTTTAACACCTTCAAGTTCGTCTTCACCTTTGACGCCCAGTATTCTCTCCAGCAACGCAAGGGCAAGCGAATACTCCCGCTCAGCCTTCGACAGTTCCTCATCTATTGCAACGTGTCTGCTGTGACCCGTTGGGATTCCAAGTATTCTCCAGACGTTCCAGCGCCTCATGTGGGTTATCCTCTTCTCCCTGACCTCATTTGAGTTTTCAAGGAGTTCCCGGTAAAGCCCCTTCAGGAGTTCTTCAACGGGTTTTCCCAGAAGTTTCGGAAGCGCGTCGTTGACCTCTTCCTTTAGGGCTACTGCCGAGGTATCTTTTATCATAACGACCTTCCTCGGCTCAAGGGAGACGAACTCGATGAAGTATGTGTCAATCGCAAAGGTTCCCCTCTTTTTCCCATTTTTTCTCACTTCAAAGAGAACGTATGGAACGTTCATGGTCATCCCAAACCTATTTAACCACCTCCTCAATAAGGCTTGCGGTTGAGATGAGGGTTGACGAACTCCCAGTAGATGAGAGGATAAAGGACATCATCAAAGGCCGGGGCATAAGGGAGCTCTACCCACCGCAGGCCAAAGCCTTAAAGAGCGGTGTTTTAGAAGGCAGAAACCTTGTTCTGGCAATTCCAACCGCCAGCGGGAAGACCCTTGTGAGCGAGATAGTCATGGTGAACAGGCTCCTCCGGGATGGATGTAAAGCGGTTTACCTCGTTCCGCTGAAGGCCCTGGCCGAGGAGAAGTACCGCGAGTTCAAGGAGTGGGAAAAGCTCGGTCTTAAGGTTGCCGCGACGACCGGCGACTACGACTCAACGGACGAGTGGCTTGGGAAGTACGACATAATAGTTGCCACCGCCGAGAAGTTCGACTCGCTCCTGAGGCACAACGCCAGATGGATTGACGATGTAAAACTTGTGGTTGCCGACGAGGTTCACCTTATCGGTTCGTACGACAGGGGAGCGACGCTGGAGATGATTCTAACCCACATGCTCGGAAGGGCCCAGATTTTGGCCCTGAGTGCCACAGTCGGCAACGCCGAGGAGCTGGCGGAATGGCTTGATGCAGAACTTGTAGTTAGCGACTGGCGTCCCGTTGAACTAAAAAGAGGAGTTTTCCACACGGGAACGCTCATCTGGGAGGACGGCAAGGTAGAAACCTACCCCGAGAACTGGTATTCCCTCGTCGTCGATGCCGTGAAGAGGGGTAAAGGGGCCCTCGTCTTCGTAAACACAAGGAGGAGTGCAGAGAAGGAAGCAATAGCCCTCTCAAGGCTGGTATCAAGCCACCTCACCAAGTCCGAGAGAAGGGCCCTTGAGAGTTTGGCCTCCCAGCTTGAGGACAATCCCACGAGCGAGAAACTGAGAAGGGCAATAAAAGGTGGCGTTGCCTTCCACCACGCCGGCTTAAGCAGGGCCGAGAGGACTTTGATAGAAGACGCCTTCAGGGAGGGGCTGATTAAGGTCATAACGGCGACGCCGACCTTAAGTGCTGGTGTCAATTTACCGTCATTTAGAGTAATAATCCGCGACACCAAGAGATACGCGGGCTTTGGCTGGACGGACATTCCAGTCCTTGAGATACAGCAGATGATGGGCCGTGCCGGAAGGCCGAAGTACGACAGGGTTGGAGAGGCGATAATAATAGCGAGAACTGACGAACCCGGCAAGCTGATGGAGCGCTACATAAGGGGGAAACCGGAGAAACTGTTCTCCATGCTCGCCAACGAGCAGGCCTTTAGGAGCCAGATTTTGGCCCTAATCACGAACTTCGGAATAGGGAGCTTTGGAGAACTGGTTCGCTTCCTCGAAAGAACCTTTTACGCCCACCAGAGAAAGGATTTAAGTTCCCTGGAATACAAGGCCAAGAACGTTGTTTACTTCTTAATCGAGAACGAGTTCATAGATTTGGACCTTGAGGAGAAGTTCATGCCCCTTCCATTCGGCAAAAGGACGTCCCAGCTCTACATAGACCCCCTCACGGCTAAAAAGTTCAGGGACGCCTTCCCGAAACTCGAGAAAAACCCGAACCCCTTTGGAATCTTCCAGCTCGTCGCCTCAACCCCAGACATGGCGACTTTAACGGCCAGAAGGCGCGAAATGGAGGACTACTTCGACCTGGCATACGAGCTTGAGGAGGAGCTCTACTCAAGCATACCCTACTACGAGGATTCCCGCTTTCAGGGCTTCCTGAGCCAGATAAAGACAGCCAAAGTCCTCCTCGACTGGATAAACGAGGTTCCCGAAGCAAGGATTTACGAGACCTACGCGATAGACCCGGGCGACCTCTACAGACTCCTGGAGCTGGCCGACTGGCTCATGTATTCCCTCATAGAGCTCTACAAGCTCTTTGAACCGAAGGAGGACGTTCTTCAATACCTTCGGGACCTTCACCTAAGGCTCAGACACGGCGTTCGCGAGGAGCTCCTTGAGCTGGTTAAACTTCCGAACATCGGAAGGAAGAGGGCGAGGGCCCTGTACAACGCCGGCTTCAGGAGCGTTGAGGAAATAGCCAACGCGAAACCAGCGGAGCTTCTTGCCGTTGAGGGAATCGGAGCCAAAATCCTCGACGGAATATACCGATACCTTGGGATAGAAAAGCGGGTGAGGGAAAAGCCAAAGAGGAAGGGGACCCTTGAGGACTTCCTCAGATAGCCTCTCCTTCTCCTCCCGTCCAGAGAACAAAGACGTTTCTTTCCGGGTTAAGGCCATTTTCATGTGCTTCTGAGTATAACCTTCCGCCTGTTCTCTGGCCGAGGAAATACGCCAGAACAAAGGTCAGTATAAAGGGAACTCCAGAGGCGTTCCAGCTGAGTCCGGCAAGGTACCTCATAAGCACTACGAGGGGAACCGGAAGGTGAACGGCCAAGGCCCATTCAAGTTTGTTACCCGTTCTCTTTGCGTGTGCCCTCCAGAACCCGAACGGGATATTTACGAGGAACGTAACTACGAGTCCGATAATGAACCAGCTCACGTTCATCTTTCCCACCAACACTGTTCCTGTGACAAACCTTAAAAAGTTTTGCTATCCTAATTAAACCCAACTTTTTTAAAGCTCCTTCCCCCTACTCGGGGTGGGCTCGATGATTGTAATAGTAACGGGAATGCCCGGTTCTGGAAAGAGCAAAATCGTGAAAGAGTTTGAGAAGAGAGGTTTTCCAAGCGTTTCTCTCGGCGATATCGTGCGCGAGGAGACCGTAAAGCGAGGCCTTGAGCTTACCAAGGAGAACGTTGCCAAGGTGAGCATTAGGCTGAGGCAGGAGCTGGGCCAGAATGCCGTGGCTAAGCTCGCCGTTAGGAAGGTGGAAGAGCTCCTGAAAAAAAGTCCAATCGTCGTTATCGATGGGGTTCGTTCCCTTGATGAGGTAGGAACGTTTAGAGGAGCCTTTCCAGATGAGGACATAGTCATAGTGGCCGTGCACACACCACCAAAGCTTCGCTTTGAAAGGCTTAAAGCCCGCGGAAGGCACGATGACCCCAAAACGTGGGAGGACTTTGAGGAAAGGGACTGGAAGGAGCTCCGCTTTGGAATCGGTGGCGTTATAGCGATGGCAGACTACATGCTCGTTAACGATGGGAGCAAGGAGGAGTACGAAAAAAAGGTCAAGGAACTCGTTGAAGTTATCCTAGCATTGAGTCGAGGAGAAGCATGACGTAGAAGCCCGCAAAAAAGCCCAGTGTAACCAGGGTCTCACTCTTCTCGCTTTTGTATATCTCCGGAATCATCTCCTTCACCGTAACGTAGAGCATTGCCCCGCCGGCCATTCCGAGGCCGTAAGGCAGGAGCCAGCTGAAGAGCGTGAAAAAGTAAGCACCGAGCAAGACCATCGCCATCTCAGCGAAACCGCTGAGGATTCCCATCAGAATGGGCTGGAGGCGTTTCTTCTGAAGTGTGGCGAGCGGAAGGGAAACAACCGTTCCCTCCGGAAAGTCCTGGATTCCTATGGCTATCGCAGTAACGAGACCAACCTCAAGGTTGTAAACGAGCGACGTTCCGACGGCCATTCCCTCTGGCAGGTTGTGGATTATGACCGCTATCACCAGAAGCCAGACTTTCCTGAGGCGGTTTTTCATGGATTTTGGACCCTCGTAGCCTTTAACGAGGTGCTCGTGTGGTAGAAGCCGGTCTATTGCATAGATGAGGAGAACCCCCAGGGCTATCCCTACCCCGGCGGGTGCAAAAGAGTCGGTGCTCTCTATTGCGGGGAGGATTAGGGAGGTGAAGGAAGCGACTATCATGACTCCAGCGGCAAAGCTCAGAGAAAAGTCAACTCCTTCTTCGGGTATTCTTCTGGCAAAGATTGCAACCATTGCACCGAGTGATGTCATTATCGCGACGAACAGACCAGCGTAAAAGGCCACCCATATTATCTCGCCGTTTGAAACCGCGAGTATCCACTCCGCTAGGTTTTGAATGAAGTTTTCTAACATCATTAGGCCACCCTAACAAATTCGGCGGTTGGGTTTATAAGCCTTCTTCAGAGCTTAAACCGGTGAGTGGAATGGAGGAGTTGTTTGAAGAGGTTGAGCTCGAGGCGTACGTTTATCCCACTGAGGACATCGAGAAGGTCAAAAAGGCAATGCTGAACCTCGTTCCGGACCTTGAGTTTGAAACGTTCGAGAGGGATGAATACGTTATTCTTACCGGACGGACGAGGAGCAAAAAGGCACTGAGCAGGCTTTACGAGCTGTTCCGAGGACAGGCGATACTCGATACCGCGAGGAGTTTTCTTGAGGAGGGCTACTTCGGGGAAGAGATAATCGTCAAGGTTAACAAGCAGGCCGCCTACGCCGGCGTCGTCAACTTCAACGAGGAGGGCCCTCTGGGGCCGATAACGATAATCATCAGAACGAAAAATCCAAAGAAGCTCATGAAGTGGCTCGCCCCGAGGACGAAGGACGGCGTGCCAATAGAGTAAAAAGAAACAGTGTCATTCCGATTTCCTTTTTCGTCCCCAGCTTATCCTTGCTGTCAGGATTTTCTCGCTTGCGAAGACCCTTGCGGTTACGTAAAGGGTAGCTCCTGCAACCGCCGTCAGGTAGAGTATGCTAACTCCAAGCGCCGTGTAGTTACCCATTATAACGTAGCGGTAATCAACAACCGGGTGCGTGAATGGGCTGGCGAGGAGGATGTATCTGCCGACCGCTGGAAGCGCGTTGAGGTCCACGAACATCAGGATGAAGGACGGGAACGCCAGCGGTAGTATAACCGAGCTGACGATTGTATTTGCGCTCTGCACGTCCTCCGCGAAAACAGCTAGAAGCATCGCCAAGCTCAGGGAAAAGGCTATCGTCAGGAACACCACAACACCGAAGAGGAACATTCCAAGGGGTGTTATTGAGAGGCCGAGCTCGCTCAGTGAAACGCCTGTTTCAGCCCCAAAGCCCGCCATGTACTGCTTGAGGCCAATCATGTAGGCGAGAGCCGCAATCACCCCCATAACGGCAGTTCCGGTTATCTTTGATGCGACTATCGTCGTTCTCTTCACCGGGAGCGTCAGAAGGGTTTCCAGTGTCTTGTTTTCTTTTTCGCTCGCCACAGCTCCAGCGGACATCTGGGAGGTTATCATGACCATTAGAAAGACTATGAGGGGTAGTCCGTATGACTGAGACGCCAGAACCTGGGAAACAACCGTCGGAGGAACGTTCACGATTCTGCCGAGGAGATAGGACTTGCTCTCCGCCCTTATCGGGTGCAGAATCGCGTCGGGATTTTTGGCCCCGAGTTGCTGAACTTTGAGCTTCGCTATCTCCTCCGAAAGGACGTTTATTACGGCGTTAATTCTGCTCTCACTCACGCTCTCCTTCATTCCAGAACCTATCCCTTTGAAGACGCCGTATATCTGGAGGGTGGCAATCCTGTTCTCTTCTATGCTCTCGCTGAAGTTATGGGGAATCACAACCAATACGTTCTGATTTTCTTCGAGGGCCTTTTTGAGCGCTTCACCTATCGAGTTGGCCTTTATCAGTGTAACCGAGACGTTCGGCGTGACGTTAAGGGCCCTTATCAGCAACTCCCCGTACTTTCCGTCGTCAAAGTTCACAATTGCCACGTGCGTTTCTTTCGTTGCGCTCTCAAATCCGAACTGCATCATCTTCCCAAGTGCCGGATAAACAATCAGCGGGACGATTATAAGGCCAAAGATGAGCTTCTTGTCCCTCATAAGGTTCTTAACTTCCTTCTTGGCCAGAACGAGAAAATCGCTCATGAGCCCTCACCCCCAACGGGTTCCGGAATGGAAACCCCAACGGCCCTCATGAAGACCTCCTCGAGGTTCTCCGCGTTGTATCTTTCCTTCAGCTCTTCCGGTGTTCCAGCTTCAACTATCCTCCCGCCTGAAATCATCGCCACCCTGTCGCAGAGGAACTCTACCTCCAGCATGTTATGGCTTGAGATAAGAAATGTCGTCCCCTCTTCCCTTGCAAAGCGTCTTATCGTCTTCCTGATTTCGTAGGCGTTCACTATGTCAAGCCCGCTCGCGGGTTCGTCGAGTATGGCCAGCTTTGGTTTGACCATCAGAGCTCTAGCTATCAACAGCTTGCGCGTCATTCCCTTTGAGTACGTTGAAACCTTGTCGTCGAGCCTCTCTCCTAAGCCGGAAAGTTCAATGCCGAGTTTCAGCATTTTTCTGGCCTTACCCTCGTCCTTGGCGTAGAGCCTCGCCATGAACTCAAGGTATTCCCTCCCCGTCAGGTTCTTGTAGGCACCGGCCTCCTCGGGGAGGTAGCTTATGAGGGCACGGACTTTCTCGGGGTCTTTAACCACGTCGTAGCCGGCTATCTTTGCAGTCCCTGCGGTGGGCTTGAGGAGGGTTGCAAGAATCTTGAGTGTGGTGCTCTTCCCGGCACCGTTGGGCCCAATTAGGCCGAATATTTCCCCCTCGCCTATGGAGAAGCTTATCCCCCTGAGGGCCTTGATTTTGCCGTAGTCCTTCTCAAGGTTAATTACCTCCACCATCTCCATGAGTGACCCTCCCGAGGTTGTAGACAACGAGGCCGAGAGTGGCCAGAACCACGCCAAAGAGGAAAAAGACTCTCTATCCCAGCGTATCCGGCTATGATAGCCGTTCCCAGGCCGGAGGAAACGGCGAGCCATCCGTTGCGCCGGTGAGTGTTTTTGAAGTCGTGAGAAAGCCCAATGAGGAGCGAACCGAGCATTATTAGGGCCAACTCCACAGTTAGTAGGGGAACGTTTACACGGGTGAGAACCTTTCCGCTTGGAATGGCCATGCACGCCAGCCGCTCAAGTGGGGGCCTGGCAATTCCCAGCCCTATGCCCATGAGATACAGAACCAGACCCATGGGTTTCTTCCAGTTCATCTCACTCACCATCATATATGAAAACGTCCTCGATTTTAACGCCGAAGAACCTCGCAATTCTGAAGGCCAGCTTCAGGGAGGGGTCATATTTGCCCTTCTCAATCGCTATAATCGTCTGCCTCGTAACGCCGAGGGCTCTGGCGAGCTCCTCCTGTGTTAAACCTTTCTTCTCCCTCAGCTCGCGGAGGCGGTTTTTCATGTGGAGAGCACCTCTCACATAATTCTGGAGTAGTAATGCCTTAGGACTATCTTAAGAATCGCCGTTAGAGCTAGGGTTATCGAGGAAGTAACGTAGATTCCTTTCCAAAATTGACTGTTCCTTGAGTTAAAAGACGAAATAACTACTGTGATTGACATCATTATTATTAAAGCCTGAAGGGCTCTCCTTGATGCTGTCTCGTCTATTCTGAGCGTTCTCTCATCGTTAAAAACTATTCCCTCGCGCTCAAGCCACTCCGAGTATGAGAAAAGAGTTATCATCAATCCCACGAGAATCCCCAGCGCGAGAGAGGGGTTGTTGGAGAGAATTGCAATCGCAAGCAATGATCCTGCGATTCCTGTTATGAAGTAGTTTACAAGTTCTGCTCTCTTCATCTTATCACCATGTAAAGTTTCCTTCACGTAAAGCTTCCTTTACATCCTTATAAGCCTTGCCCCCAAAGTTTTTTAAATCGAGGATTGAAACTCAAAACCGCGCGGGGGTAGCCGAGCCTGGCCAAAGGCGCGGGATTTAGGGTCCCGTCCCGTAGGGGTTCCCGGGTTCAAATCCCGGCCCCCGCACCATAAGAAACTTTTCCCAAAAGTTTCATCGCTGGCGAAAGGTAGGTGTCTCTTCTATAATAAATTCTGAAAAGGCTTTTTATCCTCCTTACCCTTCTGAGGAGTGTTTTACTGTCTAAAGCGCTCCTTGGGAGCCAAAAAGGTTAAAACTGTTTGGAGGAGTTATCTTGGGTCAGATCCTTTGTAACTTGCTTTTTAGTAATGCACGACTAACTACTGTCCCTTAATTTGGAGTAAGGCACTCTTCAGAGACCTCCAAAAGCCAAAACAAAGTTTTTTCATTCTCCAATGAGCCTCGTGTGCTCCTGCTTGATACAGCGGTGGGTGACGGCTATTAGGCCGGCCTCTCTGGCCCTCTTAAATGCCTCTCTGTCGTAAGTTCCGAACTGGAACCACACGACCTTTGCTCCCTTCTTTATCGCCTGCTCGACGTAGTCCCGCGTGAGTTCCGGTCTCACGAAGAGGTCTACTATCTCAACTTCGTCCGGAATGTCAAGCACGCTCGGATAGCACTTCCTTCCAAGGACTTCTGAATAGCGCGGGTTAACGGGGTAAACCTCGTAGCCCTTCTCGATTAGATAGCGCATAACCTCATTTGAATCCCTCTCCGGTTTTGGCGATGCCCCAACGAGGGCAATTTTCCGGTATTTCGTCAGAATCTCCCTCACATCGTCGTCGGTCAGCTTGTCAACGGGGATTATCCTAACCATAGTATCACCACCATAGGTTTGGGAAGGAGTTTAAAGCGTTGGCGGAAACTTCTACCGATGGGTCATGCTCTACGAGGAAACGCTCTACTCCCGGTGGATAATTGTGCTCCTCGTCCCGCCGTTGGTGGCAATGGCCACCGGCCTCTACCTGAGCGTCTCACACGGCGAGGGAGTCGAGATAATGGCCATCGCCATGGGCCTCACCGTTGCTGTCGTCCTTGAGGTTATGGCAATTAGGATAAGGATTTACGAGGACAGGATTCTCATAACCGGTTACCTCGGCTTCATGATTCGGAAGACCGTCAGGCTCGGTGAAATCGAGTGGTTTGCCGTCAGGGAGGGCTGGATGCGCTGTTATGGCACGATCCACTTCACTCTGCCCGCCAGGGGCTGCGTTGTGCTGAGGCAGAAAAAGGGTCGGACGGTTTCCTTCACGACGAATAATCCCGACGAGGTGGCGCGGGTTCTCGTTTCGCTGGGCGTTCCACGAGGAGCGTAGTCCCATCCACCCCCACAACCTTAACCCTCTCCCCCGCTTTTGCGATTCCGTTAACGCACTCGGCCCGCCACAGCTCGCCGTCGAGCTTGACGGTTCCCCTGGGGGTCAAATCCTCAATGACCCTCGCTTCCCGGCCTATCAGAGCCTCGGCTCCCGTTGAGGACTTTTTCTCAAGGCCTCCCCCGAGGACGTACGGCGCTATTAGAATGTCCTTGATTAACAGAACTCCCAGAATCAGCCCAGTAATTGGTAGGGGCACGTCTATCCCAACCGCGGGCAGAACAGCGAGCAGGACGACCGCCACTATTATCTCATCGGCGGTCAGTGCTATGAATTTGAGAATCCTTCCGCTCACTCCCGACCTTCCAGCCATCTCCACCCCTCGTTTACCTCAATTATCCCCCACCAGCGCCTCAGTTTCCTCCTCGCCCTTTCGTAGTCGGGGTAAAATCTCCCAACGAGGGCCCAGAACTCGCGGGAGTGGTTGAGGTGCCTCAGGTGTGCCAGTTCGTGGATTACAACATAACCGATTAGGTCCTCCGGTAGCGCGACGAGACGGAGGTTAAAGCTCAGGTTTCCCCTGCCTGAACAGCTCGCCCACTTCGTCCTCTGGTTCCTTATGTAGATTTTCCCGGGTGAAACGCCCATGAGAATGGAGTAGAAGGCTATCTTGGGACTTAACTTATCCCTCAGGAGCCCTTTAAGGGCACTTCTGGCCCTTTCCCTTTCCTTCGGCAGGACGAGCCTTTCTTCCTCCAGTTCCAGCGTTCCAACGTTATCAAGCTTGAGCTCGTAGAACTTTCCTAAGAGCGGAAACCCACGGCCGGCCTCTTTCCTCACCTCTTCGAGCTCCGCCAGCCGGTTTCGCAACCAGCGTTCGTGCTTCCTCAGAAAGGCCTCAACGTCAAAACCCTCCGGTGCCGTAACTACAACCCTGCCGTCGGGCTTTATTTCAAGCCTCGCGTATCTGACGGGCCTCCTTCGAACCTCGACCTCCATTGAACCACCCGTTACCACGCTGTTTGGAGCAGACCTCCGCCGTAGGCGAGCCACAGGAGGAATGCAGTGGCAAAGGGGACTGTGAACTCGTCGTAGGCCGAGCGCAGGGGGAGACTCTCGATTAGAGTCGCGATAAACGCCACCCCAAAGATTAAGTTCCAGTTAGGGTCCACTGAAAGAACTCTGTGCGCTCCCCAGAGTGCGAGGGCCGAAACGAGGAACATCGTCGCGCTTCCAACGAGCGTTTTTCGCCTGTTCCAGGGAATCCTCGGCCCGCCAACGGTCTGACCGACGATGGCGTTAAAGCAGTCGCCGAAAGTTGAAACCCACAGCGCGGACAGTGCCATGAGCTTTGGAAATACCGTGCATATAATTCCCATCGTTGTCCAGAAGAGGAAGCTACCCATGAAGTTGTCCATCTCATCTTCCCTTGCCATCGTTTTATAACTCAAATCCGCTATCGGCACGGTGAACTTCCATCCCCTGAGCAGTTTCAGATGCTGTAGGGTGTAGAGAAAGGCCAGCGACCAGACGACGAGTAGAGTAACCCATTTCGGCGTGAACAGTATTATTGGAGCACCTAAAATTCCCGGCGAAACGTGCCAGAGCTTTCTAACCAGCTCTCTTCGTGAAATGCGGTTCATGATTTCACCTTTAATTGGTGGGGAAAGGGATATTTATCGTTTTCTTTCGTGGCGATAACTATAAAAGTGCATAATCTATACCGCCATGTATGCGGGTAACATTTGAGCGTATTGTTGTAGTAGACGGGACCCCTGAAAAGTTGAAAAAGTTTCTGGAGGAGAACACTTTCGTTTACTGGGTTGAGGGTCTAAATGAAGAGGTATGGAAGCTTGCACCAAAGTTCATTGGAGAGCGGTATGAGCGTCATTTTTACCTTGTAGATTTTGAGGGCAGGAGTTTCCTACTAGCCTCGACGGTTCCCCTTAAGCTTCCCGTTCTCGGTAACCGGGTTGCTAAGTTCGAAGGAAGCAGAAAAGCCGTCGCGAAAAGAGTTATGTTACACTTTCTCGACCCATTTAGGAGGTTCGTTCGGCTTCAGAAGAGCGCGGACATAGGGATTAAGCGGGTTCTCTACTTGGCGGTCCTCTATGCCATCTTCCTCTGGTTCAGCCCATATCTTTTGCTCGTCATCGTTCCTATAACTCTACTTGAGTTCGTACCTGGCAATACCAAGGTCGTGGTTAGAGATGGCGGTGACCTGAGAGTGCTTGCAAGAGAAAAACGAGCTCTATGGGCTCGTGAATTTTTGATTGGCGCATGGCTCATAGTAATAGGGGTCGCCATGAATCTGTATCGGGCTTATAGGGGAGAGGGGAGTATGGAAGATGCAATATTCTTGAGCGGGCTTCTCATAGGTATTGCCTTTGATAGTTATTTGAAGTTTCGGAAGAAGTTTTCTCAACAATCGCTATAACCATGGAGTTCACATTCGTCCCCGTCGGTCCTGTCTTGAGGAGCGCTCCAACTTTCTTGAGAGCATGGTAGGAGTCGTGCTCCTTCAATGTCTTTTCAACGTCTATTCCTGCATCTTCAAGCTTCCCGAGTGTTTTTCCATCAACTATTCCGCCGGCTACCTCCGTAGGTCCGTCGGTTCCGTCGGTGTCAAAAGCCACCACCGTCGCGTTCAGTCCTGCTATCTTTCTCGCTATGCTGAGTGCGAACTCCTGATTTGGACCGCCCAATCCTTTTGAATCGCCAACCGTTACCGTCCACTCTCCCCCGAAGACCATGAGAGCTGGCCTTTTCAGGGGTCTGTCCTTTTTTGCGATTTCTTCCACTATAGAGCCCACTGCAAGTGCAATTTCCCTTGCTTCACCCTCAAGCGTCGTTGCCATGACCGCGGAATTAAACCCGAGTTCTCTGGCCTTCTCCACAACGGCCTCGCAGGCTTTTTCGTTGTCGGCGATTATGAAGTTGTGAACGTTTGGAAGGCTCTTGGGAGTTTCCTCGACCAGGCCTTTAAGTCCCATTTCTATGTGTTCTCGAACGGACTCGGGTAGCTTCTCCCAGATGCCTCTCTTAACCAGAATCTCGTAGGCATCTCTGTATGTTGTTGGGTCCGGTGCCGTTATCCCTGAGGCTATTGAACTCACATCGTTCCCAATAACGTCCGAGATAATCAGGCTAATCACCGTTCCCTTTACAGCCTTTGCAAGTCTTCCTCCTTTAACCCTGGAGATGTGTTTTCTTACGGTGTTTATCTCCCTTATTGTTGCTCCACTCCTCAGGAGGAGTTCATTCGTAATTTTCAAGTCGTTCAGGCTTATATCCCCTGCGGGATACACAAAGAGGGCACTACCTCCCCCCGAAATCAGCGTGAGGAGTATATCCTCCTTTTTCACATTTTTTGCCAGTTCCAGCCCTAGTTTCCCGGCCAAAAGGGAGTTCTCATCGGGGACGGGGTGTCCAGCCTCGATTACCCTGACTCCCTTAGGACAGCCATCTGTGTAGCCGTATTTCGTCACCACAAGGGACTTCTCAATCATCTCCTCAGGAAGAACGTCGAAAAGGGCTCTGGCCATTTTGCAGGATGCCTTTCCGATGGCCAGGACGTGAACTTTTCCCTTAATCTTGAATTCGGTTTCTTTTACTCTTAGTTTTCCCTCTTTGAACGTCAGAGAACGCTTAACCGCCAAGTACGGGTCTGCTGACTCCAGTGCTTTTCTAATGAGCTCAAACATGATGTTGGTCTTTTCTCCTCTCATGGTGAGAGGTTTGAAAAAAGTGTTTAAAAATCAGTCGAGCATAGCCAAAACCTTGTCGACCTCGTTCGAAACCTCAATGTCAAAGAGATGTATCGTCGGCAGGAGCCACCAGAGGCGGTAGTTGTGAGTCTTGTCTTCCTCGCCGTAGTACTGGAAGACGAACCTTCCAAAGCCCGTCATGTCGCGGTGTATGTCCCTGACTTCCCTGATTACGCGCCTGACCTTCGGCGGGTACTCCTCGTATGGGAGGGGAATGCTCTTGACGAAAACCCTGTCCTTGAAGAAGTCCGTTGTAAGACCAACGCTACCCACGTGCTTTTCGAGCTGGTTGAACTTCTTGGCCGTCCAGAAGCGGTGGAGAATTATCCTAGGATCCTCCTTAGCTAGGGGGAAGTTGCCTTCCTCAGTATCGAGCCAGAACTCAAGGTAGGGCTGGCCCCTCTCTATGATTATCCTTGCCAAGAGTCTGGCGTTCTTCGGTATTTCCTTCTGGGTCTCGCTTATGTGGTACTCCTTGCCGTCTTGGGTGTAGGTTTCGCCTTCTTCTCTCGTTCCAGCCCTTGAGACGAAGTACGCTTCCTTTCCATCTATGGTTCCAAGGTGTAGGTCGTAGCCCCAGGCTTTCAAATCCTTGAACTTGAACCTCCTCTCAGCCGGAACTACTCCGGTGTTCTCAACTATGTAGTAGCCCTCAAGCATTTTCTTCACCTCAAGTAAATAAAAGTGTTGAGACTTTTAAGCTTTTTCCTCATCTATTATGAGCTCCACGGTGACCTCGGTTTCCGGATTTTGGAGGAGCTCTACGAGCTCTCTCTTCAGGTCCCTGGCGGATTTATTGGCCCTTATGGCCAATGTCCTTCCGTCTATGTAGTCGCTCTTCCTTATCACCATCGAGATTGGGCTTTCGAGCTTTAGATCCGGACTTCCGTAGGCGGTTACTTCATCTTCAACGTCTCCGGCCCTAATCACTATTTTCAGTTTGGCTCCCCTCTTCAGGGCCTCTTTGAATTCCTCTCTAAGGTCTTTCAGGGCCTTATCAGCTGAAACGCAGATTATGCAGTCTCCTCTCGGAGTGAGGAAGTCCTCGGTGGTTATCTCCAGTGTCGAGCGGTGCGTTGCCCTGACGTTTTCATGCCCCCTGCAGTGTATTATTTCCACGAGCATGGGTTCAGCTTTTCTTTGCCCTATAAAACCCTTGGGTTTTCCATCGGTTGCCCACGGGTGGGAAAACTTTTAAAAGATGCCCTTGATTTGAGATACGGCCACAGTGTCAGAGTAGAGGTGGTGGAGATGGGAAACATAAAACAAGCTTTCATCAAGAGGACCGCTCGCGAACTCTTTGACAGGTATCCGGACAAGTTCACGAGGGACTTTGAGCACAACAAGAAAATGGTTCAGGAGCTCACCAACGTTACGAGCAAGACCATCAGAAACAGGATTGCTGGCTACATAACCCGGCTCGTTAGGATGAAGGAAGAGGGCAAAATCCTTTAACGGCCCTCTTTATTCTCTACCCGCTTCCTAAAAGTCGTTCAGGTCTTCCATTATCTTTCTCGGGAGCCTCGGGCCGAGTTCTCTCATGAGCCTCTCGAATTCCCTCTCGTTCTCCTGGGCTATCCTTCTAAGGAGGTTCTCTATGTAGGTCTCCACGAGCAGTCTGACTTCCTCGAGCTCTTGCTTGGTTTTCATAACCTCATCGACTCGCCTCTCAATCTCGTTAAGGAACTGGATTAGCTCGTTTATTTTGGTCTCCACGGGTTCGGTGGACTTTATGAGTTGCCTCGCCTGGGCGTATTCAGCGGTTTGCCTCGGCTTCTTTGGTTCGTACATTTCGGTGCCAAAGGTGTAGGGCGTCAAGAGGACCTCCAGCCTAAAGCCACGCTTTATGGTGTAGTATTTCCTCGGCCTTCCGCGTGGTATCTTTTCCGTTCTGCCCTCTATGAGTCCCGCTCTCTCGAGGATTCGAAGGTGTTCTAAGACGGCCTTTTGACCCACGCCGAGTTCCTGACTGAGCTCGCTCACGAAGTAGGGCCTCTTGGTGAGAAGGATGAGAATCCTACGCCTGGTTTCATTCCCCAGTATGTCCAGCAACTTACCCATCTCGCTCGATTCCATACTCTCACCTCCCTTTCCCTAACCTTAGGTTAGAAAATAGTCTTTAAACCTTTTTCGGTCTAAAGCTGAGTTTAAAAATGGTTGTTGCCTATGTAAACTTGGTGATTGTCATGTTCGAAGCCAAGCTCGTTTGCACTCACTGCGGTGCCGAATATCCCCTGGCATCGGGCATATACAAGTGTCCCAAGTGCGGGGCCCCCCTCGATGTGATCTACCACTACGAGGACATAGCTAACCTCATAGAGGACGACGACCCGTGGTTTAGGGAAAGCCCGCACGTCTGGAAGTATTGGATGTTTCTGCCAGTTTCGAACCTCAAGAGAATAGTCACCCTCAACGAGGGTGGCACGAGGCTCTACAGGCTCAAACGCCTTGAGGAAAAGCTCGACATAGGAAAGCTCTACGTCAAGTATGAGGGCGAGAATCCAACTGGGGCGTTCAAGGACAGGGGTTCGAGCGTTGAGATAACTAAGGCACTCGAATTCCACGCGAGGAGGGTTATAGTGGCCTCAACGGGGAACATGGCGGCGAGCGTTTCAGCCTACGGCGCCAAAGCCGGTCTCGAAGTGACCATAGTGGTTCCAGAGGGCACTCCAGAGGAGAAGTTAACCCAGGCGAGGATGTACGGGGCCAAGGTTGAGGTCTTCGGAAAGACCTACGACGAGGCTTTAGCTGAGGCCGAGAGGAAGGCCGTGGAGGAGGACTACTATTTGACGGGCAACTACCACTACCGTGTGGAGGGACAGAAAACTACGGGCTTTGAAATACTCGACCAGCTCCGCTACAACGTTCCGGACTGGATTATCGTCCCAATCGGTGCTGGAACACACCTCAGGGCCATCTGGAAGGGGGTTAAGGAGTTCTACAAGGTCGGCCTCGTCGAGGATCTGCCGAGGATTGCCGGGGCTCAGATAGAGGGCTACGATGCGATAGTGAAGGCGTGGAAGACGGGTAAGCCGATTGAGAGAATAGAGAAGAAAGTTCCAACGATAGCGAGCGCCATAGCCGTGAAAAAGCCAGTTGACGGGGAGAACGTGATAAAGGCCGTTAATGAGAGCAACGGCCACTTGGATACGGTGACAAACAGGGAAACTGCTGAAGCTGGAATGCTCCTCGGCAGGGAGGGAATCTTCGTGGAGCCCTCATCTGCAACAGCCTTGGCCCTCGCCAAGAAGATGCGCGAGGAGGGGGTAATAGACAAAGATGAAACCGTTGTGGTCGTTGCAACAGGACACGGCCTTAAGGACGTGAAAACGTGGGAGAAAGTTCTTTCAGGGAACTTCGTGATGTAAACGGCACCTCGCCTCGTAGCTTTCCTTTCCCCCTACCATTATCACCGGAGAGTCCCTTGGTGCTGGCTTCCCGTCTATGAGCCTCTGACTCCTCGTTGCCGGTCTTCCGCAGACGGTACAAACGGCCGTGAGGTAGACGATGTTGTCAGCCCTGACGAGCAGTTCCTTCATAACTGGAAACGGCTCGGCCTTGAAGTCGAGGTTGAGACCGCTCGCTATGACGTAAACCCCCTTGTCGGCAAGCTCGTTTAACGCTCCAACGATTTCCATCGGAAAGAACTGGACTTCATCGACCCCTATTACCTCAAAGCCTTCTCTGCTTGTCAGGTCGACTATCATTCGAACCCCATTCTCGTCCGTTGGAACCACATAGGCTTTGTATCTCAGACCGTTGTGGGCAACGACGTCGCTCGTTGAATAGCGGTTGTCTATGCTCGGCTTGAAGAGCGCGACTTTTCTCTTTGCGTAGGCCTGTCTCTCGATTCTCTTTATCAGCTCGCTCGTTTTTCCTGCAAACATCGGGCCCGTAATGACTTCGAGAAAGCCTCCTGGATGCATGGGACCACCGTTTGACCTTGGGTTTGTGCGTTAAATTACCTTCGGAGAAAAGTTTGAAGGAAAGACGAAAAGAAACTTCAAAAGCGGGCACTCCATCAGACGGGCGTAACGTGGCCCCACTTCTCGAGGGCCCTGGCGAGCTCCTTGTGGGTCTTCGCGTATTCATCAAGGGGTATTCCCTGCATTATGGCATCGATTGCCTGCCTGACGGCTCTAGCTCCGGCCTTGGGTCCATCGGGGTGGCCCATCGTTCCACCGCCGAGCTGGAGCACTATATCCTTACCGAGGGCCTCTATGACGGGCTCGATGTTGCCGGGGTGAAGACCTCCTGAGCTAGTCGGGAAGACGGGTTTTATGTGGTAGAACTTCTGCTCAAGGTGGAAGACGTCGTTCTCATCTGGGACGTAGTGGCTCTCGGTGATTATTCTCTTGTACTGGATTACCTCCCACTTGGTTCCCTCGAGCTTTCCGGCACCGGCAGTTCCAACGTGGAGCTGGTCAACACCGATTACCCTTGCGAGTTTCGCCAGAACGAACATCGAGATGCCGTGGTAGGGGTTCCTGTCGAAGGCAGCATGCATCGCCCTGTGGGCGTGCAGAGCTATGCCGTAATCTTCGGCAAGCTCGCGAATGTAATCGAGAACGCCCCATCCAAGGACAACGATGTCAATCATCGCATGTGGAACACCGTAGTCTGCCAAGAGTTCGAGCCTTCTCTCCATTTCCAGAACGGGGGCGGTTATGTTTGCAAACCAGGTCTTCTTCTCTCCTGTCTCGTTTTCTGCCTTCTCCATGGCCTTGGTAACGACCTTGACGCGCTCCTCAAAGCGGTTGTACCACGGGCTTGTGAGGTTCTCATCGTCCTTCAGGTAATCGGCTCCACCCGTGTAGAGGTCGAGGGCAAGCTTGTAGAGTTCCTCAGGGGAGTAGCCGACCTTCGGCTTTGGAACGACACCGTAGAGGGGCCTGTCGTATATTTCAAGTTTCTTCCTCACACCCTCAATACCGAAGGCCGGTCCGGGGTAGTCCCTGAGGAACTTCTCGGGGAGATATATATCCTCGAGGCGAAGCCACTTAACACGCTTCATTCCAAAGATGTTCCCGGCAACACTTGCCAGAAAGCCGGGCATGTTGAAGTCTTCGAAGATATGGAGGGGGTATGCGATTTTTACAATCCAGCTCCCATCGCCCATATCAACGAAGTCGTAAGCTTTGGCCGAAAGGTCGGCCCATCTTTCCTGCTCATACCACTCATAAAGCGTCGTCCAGGTTCCCGTTGAGCTCTCAGCGGCAACGGCTCCTGCCGCCTGCTCTATAGTGTACCCTTCCGCAGGTGTAACGCGGAAAACAGCTATCACGTCCCTCTTCCTGTTTGGCTCGTAGTCCTTGTCCACGTAGTAGTCGTATATTTTGTCGAACTTCTCCACCATTTGCATCACCTCCTCGGTAAACATTCTATAGCATCATGAACTATAAAAAACATACTGCCAAATTATGTGGATTGACGAACTTATATTTTCATAAATGATACGATGTTTGGAAATTCTCTTATCCGTATTTGGACTTTGGAGGTCTTTTTTGCCCTTTCATAATCTTCCACCAAGGGTTGCCGTTTCCCTGTAAACTAGTGAATATCCCAAGGGATTAAAAGTTCTCGACGATTAACTGAAATTGCGCCGATAGACCCATTCAGAGGGCTTCTTTTCCGAAAAGTTTATATATGCCTTCCCTCCTAGAATAGAACGCAGAAACCTGCAAAAAAGAAATAGGAGGTGTTGTGGATGGCTGAGCTTCCAATTGCCCCGGTTGACAGGCTTATTAGGAAGGCCGGTGCCGCTCGCGTTAGCGAGGAGGCCGCCAAGGTCCTCGCCGAGCACCTCGAGGAGAAGGCCCTCGAGATTGCCAAGAAGGCCGTTGCCCTCGCCCAGCACGCCGGCAGGAAGACCGTCAAGGCCGAGGACATCAAGCTTGCCATCAAGAGCTGATGGCTTTTCTTTCCTTTACCATAGTTTTATCCTTTTAACCTCTGGCTCTTCTCCGGGTTTTAAGAGGACAAAACCCGGCTCGTCCCACCTCGGGAACGTTGGAGAACCCGGGTTGAGGAGGTTGACCCTTTTCCCGTACAAACTGAAGGAATCAAAGTAGAAGCGGTGGGTGTGACCAAAGATTAGCAAATCAACTTCCATATCGAGGGCCTTGAGGGTCAAAAACTGGGCGTTGAGCGAAAGGAGCTGGTGGCCGTGTATGAGGCCTATTCTAAGTCCTTGCACTTCTATGGTCTCCTCCTCCGGGAGGTTGAGGTAATCAACGTTTCCCCTAACTGCAACGGTCGGTGCTATCTCCTCAAGCGTTTCGAGCACTTCCGGAGAGGTTATATCCCCAGCGTGGAATATGAGCTCTGGCCTTGTTTCCCTAAGTTTTTCCAAAAGGGGAAGTGGAAGGGCCTTTGCCTTGTCTCCAACGTGGGTGTCGCTCAGTACCGCTATCATACTCACATCGGGACGTTTATTCCAAGTTTTTCAACGAGCTCCTTGTAGCGGTTCCTCACGGTTACCTCTGTAACGTGAGCTACCTCTGCCACTTCACGTTGCGTTTTCTTCTCCCCTTCGAGGAGGGACGCTATGTAGAGAGCAGCGGCGGCCAGGCCTGTGGGCCCTTTTCCGCTGGTTATACCGCGCTTTATGGCCTCGCGAAGGATTTCCTTTGCGCGCTCCTTCGTCCTTGAGCTTACCCCAAGGGCGTCTCCAAAGCGGTCAACGTATTCAATTGGACTCGTAGGACGGAGGTTCAGGTTGAGGCCCCTCGCGAGGAAGCGGTAACTCCTCCCAATTTCCTTCTTGGTTACCTTAGAAACGGCCGCAATCTCGTCGAGGGTCCTCGGGATTCCCTCCATACGGCAGGCCGCGTATAGAGCAGCTGAAACCATTCCCTCTATCGACCTTCCACGGATGAGCTTCTTCATAACGGCTTTCCTGTAGAGGGAAGCGGCGACCTCCTTTACCCTTCTCGGAAGGCGCATCTGTGCCGCCATTCTGTCGAGCTCACTGAGCGCGAAGGCGAGATTCCTCTCGGCGGCATCGTTTATGCGCATTCTTCTCTGCCACATGCGGAGCCTTCTCATCTTCGAGCGATACATCCCGGTTATCTGGTTGCCGTGTATGTCCTTATCGCGCCAGTCTATGTCGGTTGAGAGGCCTTTGTCGTGTATCATAAGCGTCATCGGCGCACCGGTTCTGGCGCGTTTTGCCCTCTGGTCCGGGTCGAAGGCCCTCCACTCCGGCCCCTCATCGACCACGTTCTCCTCAATCACATAACCGCAGACCTTACAGACTATCTCACCCCTTCTGGGGTCGTATATAAACTCCGTTGACCCGCACACGGGACAAACCCTTTTCGGAGTAATCGCTCTCACCCCCTTCTTCTGGGGGCGGGGCGAGAACGCTTGACTCTTCTAGAATCCTTGGTTTTCTTGGCTTTAGCCTTTTTACTAGATTTTTTACCCCTCTTCCTTTTATCCACGTAGAGAAGAGCCCCAACGTACTTCTCGGGATTCTTAACCCTTGGTTTGACGGCAACATAGGGATAATCAACGGGACCGAAAACATCCTTAACAATACCAACGGGCTTCAAATCCTTGTCAACAACGGGTTCGTTGAGCGATGGAACCCAGTTCGTCCTGACTATCAGGAAACCCTGCTTCGCGTAGTGAGAAACCTTCCCCAGGCGCTTCATAGCCCCACCCCAAAACGGCATCTCCTTTTAAACTTTTCGCTTTTTACCTTAAAAGCCTTTTGGTATTCTGAGAAAGGTTTTTAACACCAAATCACAAACAATAAAAGATTGGGACGGGTAAAAATGAGATGCCTTGTCGTCGGTCACGTCGTCAGGGACGTAATAAGGCGCGGTTCGAAAATCGAAGAGAGGCTGGGTGGTGGTGCATACTATTCTGCTCTAGCTCTATCCCGTTTCTGCGACGTTGAGGTTCTTACGAGCTTTTCAACCCTCCCGGAGGAGTGGATTGACGAGCTCCGCTTCCTCGGAAAGTTAACGGTTCTTCCCTCTGAGGAGACGACCTCCTACGAGCTAACCTACATTGACTCCAACAGGCGGGAGCTCAGGCTAATCTCGCGCGCCTCTCCAATCAACGAACTTCCTGTTGGGAGATACGATGCCATACTGCTGAATCCCGTTGCAAACGAGATTCCGGAGGAACTCGTTAAGGAGGCCCTTGACAGGGCTAGGCTTGTCTCCGCAGACGTTCAGGGGTTCATACGCTCACCTGAACCGGGTCCCGTAAGGCTCATCAGGAGGGACGGGTCTTTCCTGAAGGGTGTCAACGTTCTCCACGGGGATGTAAACGAGATTGACTACCTTGCCCTAGACCCTGACTCCTTTGACGTCCTTCTGCTCTCCAACGGGCCCAATCCCGGCACCGCTTACCTCCGTGGAAGACCATATCGTTTTGTTCCCGTTAGAGTGGAGGTGGAGGAATCAACGGGTGCTGGGGACGTCTTTCTCGGGGCCTTCACCGGTTTTTACATGAACTGTCCGTTCATCCAGTCCCTTAAGAGGGCCGTTGCCTTTACGGCGCTCTTCTTAAAGTACCGCTCAGTCGATTTTGGGATGGACGAGGTGAGCGAGCTCTCGAGGAGGGTAACCGTTGAGGCTTTAAGCGGTTGAGCTGAAGAATGAACGACCGATGATGAAACGTCAGCACGCTGAACGCTGATGAGAAGGGACTTCCCTGAGGTGAATGGTATGGACAGATACGTCCTTCTTGTTAAAGCACCCAAGGATGAGGACATAAGCGGATTCAGAGAGGAAGTAAAGAGACTCGCCGAAGAGCACGGTCTAAAGGCCGAGCTCCACAGGTGCATAGGCCTTACAGTGGACGGCGTTATCCTCTACAAAGGTGGCGTCGTTCTCATAAAGAGAAAGAGGGAGCCCTTTAAGGACAGCTTTGCCCTGCCGGGTGGTTTCGTGGAGTACGGGGAAACCGTTGAGGAAGCTTTGAAACGGGAGATGAAGGAAGAGACGGGTCTCGACGTCAGAATCCTGAGAGTGGTGGGGGTTTACTCCGAGCCAGACAGGGACCCGAGGGGGCACACGGTTTCAGTTGCTTTCCTCTGCATCGGAGAGGGTGAGCTCAAAGCCGGCGACGATGCGAAGGAAGTTCACGTCGTCCCTATTGATGAGGCCGAGAAACTTCCTCTGGCCTTTGATCATGCAAAGATACTCAGGGATGCACTTCACCCTAAAGACTGCTGGTGATTGCCATGAGACTTGAATACCCGGCCTTTGGGAAGATAATCGTTGACGGAAAAACCTACGAGCATGACATCGTGGTTTACCCGAGCGGAAGGGTCGAGAAGAGGAAGAAGTGGCTGAGCAAGGGCAAACACAGGACGAGCCACAAGCTCGACCCTGAGGAGCTGAGGGAGTACCTGAGGGAGGACTTCGACGTTCTGATAGTCGGCACGGGTTTTTACGGCTACCTCTCCCTCCTCCCTGAGAGCAGGGCCCTCGTTGAGGGGAAAGGGGTGGTGGAACTTCCCACAGGAAAGGCCGTCGAGCTCTTCAACGAGCTCTGGGGAAAGAAAAGAGTCCTGGGAATCTTTCACGTCACCTGCTGAGGTACCAGAGCAGGAGCGTGTCCACAGCCAGAAGGAAGGGAACTGAAAGGAACCACCTGAGGTACCACAGTCCCCCGGTTATTCCGACGATTAAGCCGTTTACAGCGAGGGTAGCCAGCATTTTCTTCCACGTTGTCTGGGGTAGTGAGACTTCCTCCGCTTTCCAGTAGAACACCGCGAGGGCCGTTCCGGAGGTGGCAACGGGCAGGAGTACCGCCAGTGGGAGAACCTTTAAGGCTTCTGAGGTTTTGAGGGATAAAACTGCTGTAGCGAGTGTCCCAGAAACCACGGGAATCGTTGCCATGGTAATTATCTTTCCCCGAAGGAAGGTTTTCAGCTCCAGTGGGAGAGTCCTGAGAACCTCAAAGGCCCTCCCGTCTATTTTGAGGACGGCATCTATAGAAATCGCCGACGTCCAGCCCACTGCCAGGACGAACCCGAGGGCCGCGCTACCGCTTCCCGAGTTTATTGCCCCTATCAGAGAGGGGATTATGACGACAATCGGCATCAGGAGCCCGGTTAAAAGCGACGTGTTCCGCGAGGCAACCTTGAAGTCCTTTAGCGCTAGCGCCAGGGCCGGGGAATGGAGAGAAATTCTTCCGGTGGTTTTTCTTCCCCCGGTTGCGGTTCCTTCGCTTATTCTCGCCCAGAGCCTCCTGACGGTTAGGACGTAAACCGTCCCGATGACCAACCCATATGCTATGAGAAGGCCGATTGAGAGGAGCGGTTTTTCAACGGTTGAAACGGAGAAGGGATACGCTACCGAGTACCTCTGGAAGACCTCCTTCAGGCCCTCGTAGTGAGTGGCAACGTAACGCTGGAAGTAGTTCAGGCCATAGAAAAGGGACATCACAACTAGAATTCCAAGGGCCTTGAGTGCCGTCTTAACGCCCGAGAACCTTCCGCCGGAGACCCTTCCGAACCGGTCGTATATGAAAAGGCCGAGGGTGTGGCCGAGCATCGTCCCCGTTATCGCCCACGCAAAGCCGAGCAGTCCATTTAATGCTCCAAGCCTTAGAGCCAGTGCAACCGACGGAGCAAGTAGGAAGAGGGCCGTTGGAAGCTCTATGGTGAGGAGAAGAACGCTTAGATACCTCCCCCCAACCTCAATGGGAAGCGACAGCAGGGGCTCAAAGAGGCCGAGCGAGACCGCGTACTGGGCAGTTACGGCCGTTCCGTAGAGGGCCATTATCATGGGTATCATGCAGTAGCTCGCGTATATTACGGCGGAACCTCCGGGGTCCTTTGTGTAGTACACAGCTGGGGAGAGAATAAGCCCGAACAGCGAGTACAGAATTGACTGGCTGATAAGGGCCCTTTTCAGGCTTCCTCCCCTTTTGAAGGCCTTCGAGAACTTTTCCCAGTCCGCCGAAAGCTGGGGGTTTGCCTTCAACCGTCTGTAGGTCATCTCGCGGTAGAGGACGCGTATGATTTCCCATTCCATCAGAAGGCCTCCTTAAGGGCCCTGACGAGCGAGCTGACCTCTTCCTGGCTCTGGGTCAGCTTCAGGAAGACGTCCTCAAGGTTCTCCTCGTGGGCAAAGCTCTTCAGTTCCTCCGGCGTTCCCTCCGCTATTAGCTCGCCGTTGTAGATTATCCCTATCCTGTCGCAGACCGCTTCGGCTATAGCGAGGACGTGGGTGGAGAACACTATGCTCTTCCCCTCCTCCTTGAAGCCGTTGAGGAGCTCCTTCATAATCCGCGCGCTCTTGGGGTCGAGGCCGTTGATTGCCTCATCGAGTATTAGAACCTCTGGGTCGTGGAGGAGGCCCGCTATGATGGAAACCTTTTGCCGTGTTCCAAAGCTCAGCGTTCCTATGAGCTCGCCTACGTACTCCTCTATCCCAAAGGCACTCACAAGCCTCTCAACGCGCTCTTCCAGTTCTCCCTTGGGGATTTTCCTTATGCTTCCGACGAGGGAGAAGAACTCCATAGGGGTTAGGCTCTCGTAGAGAAGGGGCGTTTCCGGGATGTAGCCGGTTATTCTCTTCACATCCATCGGCCTCTCCGCGACGTCTATCCCGTTTACAACGATCTTACCGTCGCTCGGAGGGATTATTCCGGCGAGAATTCTCATTGTGGTGCTCTTTCCGCTCCCGTTCGGTCCGAGGAGGCCGTATATCTCTCCATCGTGAACGGTGAAGGAGATGCCTTTGAGGGTAACCCTCCCGCCGAAGCGCTTGACGAGGTTCTCGACCTCTATCACACTACCACCGGTAGGAAGTACGCCTTTGCGCTAATAAAGTTGCCGGAGATGTGAATGAAAATTTAAGTTTGCTTTTTCTCAAGGTGTGCCCTCTTGACCTCGAGTACGCCGGAATAACTGCACTCGTTCCACCTTTTTTCAACCTCATCGAAGACTATCTTAGCTTTGAAGAAGGGTGCGTCCCTCACAAAGGTCTCGAACTCCCCGCCTTCTCCAGCGACGTGAATCCTGTACTTCTCGTGGAGCTTAACCAGTTCCTCTAGGGCCTTCTCATCTATCCTTCTTCCAAGCCAGCGCTCGTCGAGGCCGTAAGCAGAGACCCCAACCATCACAATGTCGAAGATACCGATAAGCTCTCGCATATACTCGATAGGGTCGCGGTGCCAGGCAGGGGCGAAGCTCTGGATTCCGAGTTCCTTGGCGACTCTATCGACTCTCTTCTTCTGGTATTCACTAGCCAGAGCTCCGGCGACAACGCCGTCTATCTTCAGCCCCTCAAGGACGGCCTTCATGTCCTCTACTTCTTTCTCTTTCTCACCGCTCGTGAAGCCCTTGATGAGGGGAATCCCTATTGCCTTTGCCTGTAGTTCCGTCAGGTGGATGTTGGACACGTGATACATGTAACTTTCCTCGCTCTCGCTGACCATCGAGACGAGGTATTTCACCTCAAACCCCTGCTTCAGAGCCCAGTAGAGAGCGTAGTTGGAATCTTTTCCCCCGGAATAGAGGACGGCAACGCGCATTTCCACCACCGAAAACTTTAAATTACCTGTGGTTAATTTAAATTCGCTTCTCCCAATGATGCCATGCTGAGGGCCTTAAAAAGGTGATGGCGATGCCAGAGACAGCAGTGATTTTAGCTGCAGGCCTCGGAACAAGGATGGGCGGAAGGCCAAAGGGACTCGTCAGAGTCGCGGGAAGGGAGATTCTGTACCGGACGATGACGCTTCTCAAGAGAAACGGCGTTGAGCGCTTCGTCATAGTCACCAACGAACGCTACGCCCCGCTTTACAAGAAGTTCATCGAGAGGCACGGCTTTACCGCGGAGCTGGTTATAAACCCCGAGCCGGAGAAGGGCAACGGGCACTCCCTCCACCTTGCGGAGGAAAAGGTTTCGGGGAAGTTCGTCCTTGTGATGAGCGACCACGTTTATTCAGAGGCCTTCGTTGAAAAAGCCATAGGTGGAAACGGCCTCATAGGGGATAGAAGACCGGGATGGATTGACATCAGCGAGGCAACAAAGGTTAAGGTCAGGAACAACCGGGTAGAGCGCATAGGAAAGAGTCTCAAGAAATGGGACGCCGTTGACACGGGTTTCTTCGTCCTTGACGAGGGGATTTTCAACGTGACGGAAGAGCTTGAGCGCGAGAAGAACGGCGATTACTCGCTCAGCGAGGTCGTTGAGAGGGCAAAACTTCCGGTTACGTTCGTTGACGGTCTCGGCTGGACGGACGTTGATACGCCTGAGGAGATAAAAAGGGCAAGGAGGATGCTGGTTAAGACCGCTGTTAAGGGAATCGGTGATGGATTCGTCAGCAGGCACCTGAACAGGAAAATCTCCACGGAGATAAGCGCTTTCCTTGTGGATAAAGTCACGCCGAACGAAATGACGGCCTTTACCTTCGCCCTGGGAATTCTCTCCGCTCTGTTGACCCTTGTGAGCCTCCCTCTGGCGGGTATCCTTTACCAGCTCAGCTCAATCCTCGACGGTATTGACGGTGAGATAGCGAGGGCATCCCTGAGAACGAGCAGGCTTGGCGGTTACATCGACTCAATCCTCGACCGCTACGTTGACGGGAGTTTTCTGGCCCTGCTGGCCTACTCAACTCTAAGGGAACCGCTCTGGTATCTCGTCGCGCTTTTGGCCCTCCTCGGCTCGGTTATGGTCAGCTACTCGACGGAGAGGTTTAAGGGGGCCTTCTGCAGGGATGCCTACTCTGAAGTACCTGTCCTCAGAAAACTGCCCGGAAAGAGGGATGAGAGGGTCTTTCTCACGATGCTGTTCCTGCTGTATCCCGTTTCAGTCTCTATAAAAGCCCTCTTTGCTTTACTGGCAGTCCTGACGAACCTGCGGGTGGCTCTCACACTCTATTTCATCTCCAGAAAAGTTTCACAACCAAAAACTATTTAACTAATATAAAATATTTGAAAACAACGAAAAGGAGGTGGGAGAAAATGGTCAGGGTTGTTATACTCGGGCAGGGCTACGTGGCAAGCATATTCGCAAGCGGTCTTGAGAAGATAAAGGCCGGAAAGCTCGAGCCCTACGGTGTTCCGCTCGCCAACGAGCTCCCGATTAAGATTGAGGACATAGAGATAGTAGGTTCTTACGACGTTGACAAGGCCAAGGTTGGAAAGGATCTCTATGAGGTTGTTAAAACCTACGACCCAGAGGCCCCGGAGAGCCTCAGGGGAATCACAATCAGGAAGGGTGTTCATCTCGGAAGCCTCAGGAACCTCCCGCTTGAGGCTACCGGCCTAGACGAGGAAATGACGCTCAGCGAGGCCGTTGAAAGGCTCGTCAGCGAGTGGAAGGAGCTCAAACCTGATGTGTTCGTGAACGTCTGCACCACCGAGGCCTTCGTGCCCTTCGAGAGCAGAGAGGAGCTTGAGAAGGCCATCGAGGAGAACAACAGGGACAGGCTCACAGCGACGCAGGTCTACGTTTATGCAGCAGCAAAGTACGCGAAAGAGACCGGGGGAGCGGCTTTCGTCAACGCGATTCCCACATTGATAGCAAACGACCCGGCCTTCGTCGAGCTCGCGAAAGAGAGCAACCTCGTTATCTTCGGCGACGATGGAGCCACTGGTGCAACTCCGCTCACAGCCGACATACTCAGCCACCTCGCCCAGAGGAACCGCTACGTTCTCGACATAGCCCAGTTCAACATCGGCGGAAATCAGGACTTCCTTGCCTTGACGGACAAGGAGCGCAACAGGAGCAAGGAGTTCACCAAGTCGAGCATAGTCAAGGACATCCTTGGTTACGATGCACCGCACTACATAAAGCCCACCGGCTTCCTTGAGCCCCTTGGAGACAAGAAGTTCATAGCGATGCACATCGAGTACGTCAGCTTCAATGGGGCTCACGACGAGCTCGTCATAACCGGCAGGATAAACGACAGCCCGGCACTGGCAGGTCTCCTCGTTGACCTCGTCAGGCTCGGAAAGATAGCCGTTGACAGGAAGGAGTTCGGAACCGTGTACGAGGTCAACGCCTTCTACATGAAGAACCCCGGACCGAAGGAAGCGAAGAACATACCGCGCATCATTGCCCACGAGAAGATGCGCCAGTGGGCTGGATTGAAGCCCAGGTGGCTCTGACGGCAAGCTTTTAACTCCCTTTTCCTATTCTTCTCGGTGGGTGAGAATGAGCTGGAAGAGGGGAGCCTATCCGGAGTTCACCGTTGAAGATGCGGTCGCGGTTCTTTTCCTGATGAAAAACCCCATTGGAAGAAAGACAATTTCGGAACTCCTCGACTTGGGAGAGGGAAGTGTCAGAACGCTGTTAAGGAAGCTTTCAAAGCAGGGACTCATAGAGTCCTCCCAGAGGGGCCACGTCCTGAGCGAGAAGGGCAGGGAACTCATTGGGGAACTTTCGAAGGCCTTCTCTGAAGTTTACTCTGTGGGAAAGGTTGATGGGTTTCCGGCCTACGCGCTTGTTGTGAAGAACCCTCCTGAGTTCAAGAGCATCGAACTCAGGGACGAGGCGATAAGGTTCTTCGCTAGGGGTGCAATGATTCTTCTCGTTAGGAACGGGGAAATCGTTTTTCCTGAGGACGGCAGACCGTTGAAGGAAACGATGCCTGAACTCGCCGAAAGGCTTTCCACCCTCAGGACGGAGGAGGGAGACATGGTAGTTGTTACGTGGGCCGAGAATCCGGCAGATGCGATGAAGAGTGCCTATCACGTTGCCGTGTTTTTGAAGGACGTCCCCGAGGAGATAAAGTCCCTCGTGAGGTGAAAGCGTGAGCCGGCTAATCCTAGCTCTTGACGTCTACGACCGCGAAAGGGCCATGGAAATAGCCCGGCAAACCGCCGAATACCTCTGGGCGATTAAGGTCAACTGGCCACTGATAATCGGCTCGGGCCTTAGAATTATTACAGAGCTGAAGCGGGCGACAGGACTTCCGGTCATAGCTGACTTGAAGCTCGCGGACATTCCGAATACAAACAGGCTGATAGCAAAGAAGGTTTTTGAGGCTAGTGCCGACTACATCATAACCCACGGCTTCGTCGGGCGGGATAGCGTTAAGGCGGTGATGGAGCTCGGAGAGGCGATAATCGTCGTTGAGATGAGCCATCTCGGGGCCAAGGAGTTCATCCAGCCGGCAACGGACAAGCTCATTGAGATGGCCAACGAGCTCAAGCCCTTTGGGGTTATAGCTCCAGCAACGAGACCGGAACGCGTCGTATACATCCGCTCAAAGCTGAAGCCTGGGATTAAGGTGATAACCCCCGGCGTCGGTGCTCAGGGGGGAAAGGCCGGGGACGTTTTAAAAGCCGGTGCCGACTACATAATCGTGGGAAGGGCAATATACCAGAGCGATAACCCGCGGGAGAGCGCGAGAAGGATTTACGAGGAGGTGGAAGCATGGAGCTGAAGGTCAAGCATCCTCTCAGCAAGAAGGAGGTTAAGGAGATAATCCGGGAGATGAGCGAGATTTTTGGGGAGGAGATAGCGAAGAAAATGCTGAACAAAAAGGACCGCGTTGAGCTCGCGGAGTTTGACAAGACCACCGAGATTCTCCTCGTCAACGGAAAGCCCTTCTTCATAAGGCGCAAGGGCCTAATCTTCCCGCTGGTCATAGCGCTCTACGAGCTGTCCAACGATGAGGACCTGAGGAAGTGGCCGAGGCGGGTTGTGGTTGACGAGGGTGCTGTTCCATACATCATCAACGGCGCCGACGTGATGGCGGCGGGGATAGTTGATGCAGACGAGAACATAAGGGAGGGTGACTTCGTCTTCGTGGTTGAGGAGCAGTATGGGAGACCCCTGGCTATCGGAATAGCCCTTATGAGCGGTAAAGCAATGAAGGAGAAGCCCAAGGGAAAAGCTGTGAAGAACATCCACCATGCGAAGGATAAAATCTGGAACGTAACGGTGGGATGAAATGGGGGAAAAGAGGAAAATCAGGGTTCTCGTTGGGGGTGTCTTTGACATCCTTCACGTCGGTCACATCCACTTTTTGAAGCAGGCGAGGGAACTCGGCGACGAGCTTGTCGTTATAGTCGCCCACGACGAAACCGTGAGGATGCAGAAGAGGCGCGACCCAATAAACCCCGCCGAGGACAGGGCGGAGCTCCTGAGGGCGATAAGATACGTGGACGAGGTTTACATAGGCTCTCCCGGGACTATAGACTTTGAGCTGGTCAGGAGGATAAACCCGGACGTCATAGCCATCGGTCCCGACCAGAACTTTAACTGCGAAAAGCTCAAGGAAGACCTCAGGAAACACGGGATAAACGCTCAGGTAATTCGCGTTCCGTACCTCTACAAGAGCGATAGGGCAAAGACGAGCAAGATAATACAGAGGATTGTGGAAACCTACTGCGAGTGATTTGAGACCTTATTTTTACCTCTGATTTGACCTTACCCGGGGTGGGGCCCTAAGGCTTCAGCTTTGAGATGTAATCGCGCAGGAACTCGGGGTCCTCCCTCTTCACAGCACTTAAGAGCTCTTCAAACTTCTTCTCCCCGAGGGCGAGACGGAGGTAGTAGTAGAGGTTGACGGCATCTTCCACTATTGCGCTCTGCCTCCTCCCCTCTTCAGCGTAGAGCTGTATCAGTTTTACGTTCATGTCCCGGCTGACGTAGAGGGTCTTCTGCATCTTCTCCTTCTTCAGGTTGCGCTCCTTCTTTGGCTTTGAGGGCTTCGTCGGCTTCGTGAGCTCGTCTATCGAGCCGTCGAAGAGCTTGGGGATTTTATCCCTCGGCAATCTCAACCACCTCTTTGGCGAGCTTTAGGAAGGCCTTCGCGGCGCGACTCTTACCATCAAATTCAAATATGCTCTTCCCCTCGCTCTGGGCCTTCTCAAGGGCTATGGCTTTGGGAATGGTCGTGAGGATTGGCGCATCTGGATACGTCTCCTTGAGCTCCTTGAGGCGGAGCTTTGGGACCTTCGTCTGCCTTGTGAACTTGTTGGGAACCAGGCCGAGGAGCTTCAGGTTCTCGTTGGTCTCCTCGCGTATCATTCTCATGAGGTTGAACATGAGTTGCATTCCTATGACCCCGAAGTAGCTGAGCTCGAGGGGAATCAGCACGTAGTCGGAAGCGGTCAGCGAGTTAACTAGAAAGATGCCCATGCTCGGCGGGTTGTCAATTAGGACGTAGTCGTAGTCCGGCAGAATGGGTAGTAGTGCCTTTTCAAGCCTCCTTTCACGGTTGTAGGCGTTTATGATTTCGATTTCTTTCGCCGAAAGGTTCAAATGGCTGGGAATAAGGTCGAGGTTTTCCCTTACGTGTATCAGGCTCTCGTCAATCTCGCTTTCTCTGGTCATGAGCGTCCCAACGTGTCTCTCGGCGTAGTCAAGAACCTTCATGCCGATTAGTCCAAAGGTAAGGTTGAACTGGGGGTCAACGTCAACGAGGAGAACCCTCTTCCCCATATCCGCTAGGGCGAAGCCGAGGTTCATCGTCAGGGTGGTCTTCCCGACTCCCCCCTTCTGATTGGCAACGCTGATTACCACTGCCATGGGTTTCACCTAACTAAAGGGGAAATCAGGAGAGGTCCTCGAAGTCGTCAAGGACCCTGCTCACGTATGAGGGAAGTCCTCCCTTCGGCCCTTCTTCCCTCCTCGCTATAGTCTTGTAGAGCTTGTCCTCAAAGGACTCGAAGGTCTTCTTGGGCTTCGCTGGCAGGAGTGCCTCCTTGGGGGCCAGCTGGAGTGCCGTTTCACCCCCGAGGATGTGCGGGCTCTTAACGCCGGTCATTATGACCATGGCCCTGACCATCTTGCCCATGTCCTCGTCAATCCTCGCTCCCCACTTGATTTCGCTCTTCTCGCCGAGTTTTTCGTAGACGACGTTCATGGCCTCGTTGATTTCGCCCAGGCTTACGTCAGGACCAACGGTGAAGTGGACGAGAGCCTTCTCACCGCTTCCGTATTCAACGTCGAGGAGCTTGTTCTGGAGGGCGTTCTTGACAGCATCAACGGCCCTGTTGCTCGAGTCGCTCTCACCGATTCCTATCAATGCAGCGCCACCGTTCTTCATGACGCTGTAAACGTCGGCGAAGTCTATGTTGACCATTGAGGGAAGCTTTATCGTCTCGGTTATTCCCTTCACCATCCTGGCTATTATCTCATCTGCGAAGCGGAAGGCGGCGTTTATCGGGAGCTTTGGAACGAGCTGAAGGAGCTTGTCGTTCTCTATTATCACAACAGTATCTGAGTAGTAGAGGAGAGCCTTAATGCCGGCCTTTGCCTTCTCAATCCTCAGCTTGCCCTCGTTCTTGAAGGGGAACGTTACGACGCTAACCACGAGGGGCTCCCTGAACCTGCCGTTGTGCCTTGCGCGCTCCTTTATGACCCTTGCAACGACTGGAGCCGCTCCCGTTCCGGTTCCGTTACCCATTCCGGCAGTTATGAAGACGAGGTCCGCATCGCCTATAGTCTCGGCTATCTCGTGGGCGCTCGCCTCCGCCGCGCGATAGCCTATCTCGGGGTCTCCGCCGGAACCCTTTCCCTGTGTTATCTCCTTTCCAAGGAGAAGCTTCTTGTGGGCCTTTGCGTGCTTTAAGGCCTGAGCATCGGTGTTCATCGCTATTAACTCCGCTCCCTGGACGCCGAGCTCATAAAGGCGCGTTATTGTGTTGTTACCTGAACCACCGACACCCACAATCGCGATCTTTATCAAATCGTCGTCATCTTCAATAAAATTATCTTCCATTTTTGGTCTCTTCGGCTCATCGTCAAGGTCTATCTTTATCCCTGCCTGTTCGAGCAGTTTAAACACCATATGCCCCAACCCCCAGCGTTGAGTGTGAGCTGATTTAAATCCTCAATTCAAACGGCTTATTTTATGATGTAATCGGGTGTTGAGCGGTTTTCAGCGTCAAGCTGGTAAAGTTCTTTCTTCAGAAGCTCGCGAATTGCCTCGCGGATGATTTCACTCCTGTTGGGGTAAACCCCTTTCTTAACGAGCTGGTCCATTGCGTTTATCAGGCCTTGGGGAAGCTGGACACTTATGATTTTCATTCTGCCCATTCCTGCATCACCACGTGCATTGAACCGCTGTGATAGGTAGTGTTTAATTAGTTAAATACTTTATGCTTCTGTGTTAATATTGTTATAATATCTTTCTCAAAAAATTTTTGGAAAATTCTTTTAAAGATGTAAATCTCAATGGGAAAATGGTGTTTGCGAGGTGATAAGGATAACAGATGACATCTTTATTTCTCGTGTTATAGTTGAGAATGTTGAATCTCTCATTCCATACCTCGGAGGGACTGTTCAATTAGTGAGCATTGAATGCTGGAGAGCTGTTGCATTTGCTTCACTACTTGCTCTCCGAGCCTTTGAAAGGGAAACTAATCATGCAAAAACTCTTGGTGGCGAGCTCCTTCTTCGCTTAGCTGGAACTCTCCAGATAAAGGAGGCAATAAAAAAAGTAGGGGCAAAACCAGGAGAAAACTATTTGGTTGTTTTTGGAGATGAAAACAAGGCAAGGGGTATACTCTTAAAGTTAGGACTTAAAGAAATTCCCCTTCATGAATGTCCTGTAGATGTTACGAAAACTTTTTTTGAAAAATCGGCCCTTATCGAAGTTTTGTAGATAAAAATAACCTTTTTCCAATGTTCAGTTATGGATAGATTTATATACTGCTCTTTTTACACCTCCGGAGTGGCGGGGGGATGAAAAATGCGCTACAAAAAAAGGAAGTATTTTCTTGCAGGAAGAATAAACATAATCCAGCGTTCAAAAATCAGAGAGCTTTTTGAGAAGGCTTCCAAGATGGAAGACGTTATCTCCCTTGGAATAGGTGAGCCTGATTTTGATACTCCGGAGGTCATTAAGGACGCCGCGAAGAGGGCCCTCGATGAGGGCTACACCCACTACACGCCCAACGCGGGCATTCCCGAGTTTAGAGAAGCTATAGCCGAATACTACAAGGACTTCTATAAAGTTGACGTTGAGCTTGACAACATCCTCGTCACCGCTGGCGCTTACGAAGCCACTTATCTGGCGTTCCAGAGTATCCTTGAGCAGGGTGACGACGTTATCATCCCCGACCCGGCCTTCGTCTGCTATGTTGAGGATGCGAAGATAGCCGAGGCCGGAATCATAAGGATTCCCCTGAGGGAGGAGTACAAGTTCCGCCTTAACCCCGATGAGCTCGTTGAGGCGATAACCAAGAGGACGAGGATGATTGTCATCAACTACCCCAACAACCCGACGGGAGCGGTTATGAAGAAGTCCGTCGTCAAGGCAATAGCCGACATAGCTCAAGATTACAACATCTACATCCTCAGCGACGAGCCTTACGAGCACTTCCTCTACGAGGGGGCCAAGCACTACCCTATGATTAAGTACGCTCCCGACAACACAATCCTTGCCAACTCCTTCTCGAAGACCTTTGCCATGACCGGCTGGCGCCTCGGCTTTGCAATAGCTCCCAAGCAGGTCATCCGGGATATGATTAAGCTCCACGCCTACGTCATTGGAAACGTTACTTCCTTTGTCCAGATAGCGGGCATAACGGCCCTCCGCGACAAGAGGAGCTGGGAGGCCGTTGAAAAGATGAGAAAGGTCTATGACGAGAGGAGGAAGCTCGTCCTCAGGTATCTCAACGAGATGCCCCATATACAGCCTTTCAGGCCCAAGGGTGCGTTCTACGTCTGGGTCAAGATTGACCCCGAGCTCGACATGACGAGCGAGGACTTCGCCGAGTGGTTACTCGACAACGCGAAGGTCGTCGTGATTCCGGGAACGGCCTTCGGAAAGCAGGGCGAAGGTTGGGTCAGGATAAGCTACGCAACCGAGAAGGAGAAGCTCATCGAGGCTATGGAGAGAATGAGGGAGGCCCTCTCAAAACTCTGAGGTGGTTTCATGGAAAACCTCATTGCAGTTTTTATAGCCGTATTCTTGGCCGAGTTCGGGGACAAGACCCAGCTGACAACTATAGCCTTCGCTTCCAAGTACGGCTGGAAAACGGCATTTATCGGTGCAATCCTCGCCCTCGCGGCCGTTAATCTCATCGGTGCCCTCGTTGGGGAAGCCCTTGGCGATGTTCTCCCTATGGATTTAATTCACAAGGGCGCCGGGGTTTTGTTTATCGTCTTCGGCGTTCTGATGCTACTCGGAAAGCTTTAGGGGTGGTTGCCATGGAAAAGAGATGGTCAACTGTGTTGATAAACACGGCACTCCTGGCCTCGGGCTTCGGAACCATGCACATGCTGGAAAAGTTTAAGGATGCGGTTCTGACACACTACGGCATAACCGAGGCAATGATGAGTTATCAGCAAACTGCCTTTGTTGTGGGTCTCTTTGTGGCTTTCCTTCTCGGTGGAACGAGTCTCTTCAAGGGTTCCTTCAAGAGGAGCGTGGCTTTAATAGTGAGTTTCGCCGCTATTCCGCAGTTCCTGATTCCATTCATGCCCAACTGGTGGGGTGTTGTTGTCCTCCGCTTCTTCCAGGGCTTTATAGTTGCCCTCATAGCGGTCTTCAGCAACCAGATTGGCAGGCTTTTTGTTGCAGAAAGGCCCTTCGCCAAGGGTGTAATTCTCTCCGGAATATTCTGGGGTGGAATCTACGGCATAAACCTCGCCAAGTGGGCCGGCGGAAGCAACGCGAGCTGGTCCTCCGTTACCGAGGCCTTCATCATCTCCGCTGTCGTAATGTACGTCATGCTTGCAATATGGTGGCTCTTCGTTGAGGACTTCGAGATTCCCAAGGAGAAGCACTCCTCGGGCTCGAACGTCTGGAAGATGCCCTTCACGTGGGTCTTTGGTTTCACGTTCTTCCCCGCTCTTTGGATTATCTTCACACTCGGCTCCTTCACGCTCCACAACGTTAAGTTCAGCGATGCGCAGGTGGCGAATCTCGTCATGACCCTTGAGGTCTCTATGGGCCTCTGGTCCATAATCATGGGCTACCTCGGCTACCGCTTCTCCGTTAAGAACACCAGCAACCGCGGTCTCTTCAAGGCCATCGTGAGTGTCATGACGCTCTCATACGCTGTAACCTTCCTCGGTCTCTTTATCGTCTGGAAGGCCATAAGTGCCAACGACTACACCCTCGCGCTCCTTGGAATAGCGATAACAGGAATCGTGCAGGGAACTGGACCAGCGTTTTGGACCACTGCTCCAGCGGCCTATCCGAAGGAAATCTACCCGGAGGCCAGCTTTGCCCTCGGTCTGATCTCGAACTCAGCGAACGCGGTGGCTCCAAACGTCATGTTCGTCCTCGTCCACAGCGTTACAACGGGAATGATAATCTACCTCGGCATGGCCCTGCTTGGGATAGTGCTCCTCCTCGTCTCGAGCAGGATGAAGCTTCCGGTTGAGGAGCTTTCCTAACCCCTCTTTTTTATCACGTGGATGTCCCTGACTAGGCGGTGCCTTTCTTCGTAGTCGAGGTATCTCCCCAGGACCTCAAAGCCGAGCTTTCCAAGCCATCTCCGCTCCTTCCGGTAGATGCTTCCGTCCCTCAGCCTGTAAGCCGGGAACACAAAAACGACCCTTCCGTTCCTCTTCAACACGTCGGCAAAGCTCTCGAAGACCGAATAGTAAAAACGGTCGAGCTCGTTGGCCATCTTTATGGCCTCTCCTCGACCAGGATTCCTCTTTAGGGGCTTTCCGAGGTAGGGTTCCGTAACTATCGCGTCAAAGCGCTCGCGGAAGCATCTTTTGAGCTTCCTGGCGTCGCAGACCTCTATTCTGGCAGAGTTCTTGACTCTAAACTCCCTCCTCAGCCACTCGATGTTCCTCCTCGCCTCCCTCACCCTCTCCGGGTCGCGGTCGCTCCCGTAAGCGGACAATCCCTGGAGGACGAACTCCTGGAGGACTGTTCCAATCCCGCAGAAGGGGTCGAGGAATTTCCCTTTCTTGACTTCGGTGAGGTTCACCATTACCCTGGCGAGCCTCGGCGGGATGGAAAGGATTGGCCTCTGGACGGGTCTCTCAACGTCGAGCTTCTTCAGCTCGAAGGGGTTGGTAACCCTAATCGTTTCCCCGACGAGAAAGCTCCCGTCGACCCTGAAGAGGAACACCACGTCCTTAACTTCCGGAAAGTCCTTCAGGATTAACTCGGCCGGCATGGAATAGACCCTGGCCGGCTTGAAGAACTTCGCCGGTCCTGTTTCTTTGAAGTGCCTCTTTACCTCGCTCCCAAGCTTCCTCCAGAGCTTCCAGTCGTCTCTTCCGTACAGGCTTACCGTGAAGAGTCTGGCGTATTCGAGGTCTCTGATGGCTTCCTCTCCTTCTCCAACGATTCTGAGTAACTTGAGCGAACCTCCGAGCCAGCGGAAGTGTCTCTCCACTGAGGGCTTTGACTCAAAGACAATCCACTTGTTTGATTCCTCCAAAGGCTTAACCCTTAGGCCAAAGCGCCTTGAGAAGGAGAAGAACTCGGCCTTCCCCAGCTCTGGATTCTTTCCCAAAATGACTCCATACATGGATTGCGCTCCGGGTAAGCTTTTAAAAATCTTCCGAGTAATTAAGATAAGGCTAAACCGGTGATTAGAATGCTTGTAGTGGAAGTGCTGGAATCAGCTAAGGATATTCCTGATCCCTACATGAGGACTATCACTTACGCAAGAATAGGTGAGGAACTTGCGAAGAAAGGACATTCACTTTACAAGCGTGCTTTTCTCAATGCTTTCGAGTCTCTAGCCTCTATAGAAGATCCTTTTCTCGTCCTTAAAGCTCTGCTCTCCATAGGAATCTCTATGGGTAGGGCCAAGATCAAAGCCTACAGAAAGGTGTTTTCAAGAGTTTTCAGTGAGTCTAAAAGTTTAGCCCCCCAGCAGAGGGATGAAATCCTTAAAACGGCCTCTCTAGCTCTTTTAAGTCTGGGCGATATTGGGGAAGCGATAACATTTGCCATTGAAATCTCCACCAATGATCTTAAACAGGCTACCCTTGTTTCTCTTGTTCGAGGACTTTCACATTCTCTTGAGATCAAGCCAATTAAAACGGCATACCGGCTCAGAAAAATGAGACTTATACTGGAATATATAACCGATGAACCGCACCGTTCTAAGGCACTCCTTGAGCTTTCTAAGACACTGATAACCTTGGGTAGCTATGAGGGGGCTTTTTCAACCGTAAAAGAGATGGGTTCTAAGGAATGGGCAAAGCGAGCTTTTAAAGAGCTTGCTTTTCGCCTCAGCGAGCTTGGGGTCATTGAAAAATATGCAGATTCCTTTGTTATCCTTGCAGAGGAACTTTCAAGGAAGTTCGGTGAAAATTTAGTTCTTGAACTTTCCACGGCTTTAGCCCTCGCAGGTAGAGGAAAGCTTGCTGTTCAGACGCTTAGAAGGGCGAATCAAATGAATCTCTTTGAAAACGTAGCCTTAGACATTCTTGAGAAAAATCCACATGCACTGAAAGACTTTTTAGAAGCTCTATCCGATGAAGAGGCCCGAACAGTTGGTAAAACGTTAATGAATGCGATCCTTGAAGAACCGACACCTGAAAAAAGGAACATAGTGAACACAATTGCACGGTTCGTTCGCTCTGAGGAAGTGCTGGCAAAGATTGCCAGATTTTATGTGTTGATAAACGATGTTGAATCCGCGAGGAAAATAGGTCTCGTTCTTCAAAATCAGAGGCTCCGCTCAATAGTTATGGCTGACGTAGCCCATCACTACCTCAAACAAGGTGACGTTGAGAAGGCCATTGACACCGCCCTTGAAGTCAGGGACAGGCGCTTTGCTTCAATACTCATGTCGGAAATCCTCATAAAGGCCCTTCAAGAAGAGTTAAAGGGGTTGGGCGATGGAAAGGTTAAGGTCGCTAATAGGAAAGCGGGAGAACAGGCTTGACTTCATTAGGGACATGGTTTCCCTTCTTCTTTCCCGGGAGGACGTGTATTCCAATGAGGCCCTTTTCAGGGACGCCGTTGAGGAGGTTTACTCCCTTTTAAAGGCAGAACTCCGCTCCGGCAACTTTGAGGTTCTCGATGCCTACGAAACGGCGGTAGTTTTAAGGGCCGTTGTGTTCAAAGAAAAACTTGACGTTAGGGCTCTATTGGGGAAGCTTCTCGACCAGCTGGGGTGATGGCCATGCTCTATGAGATTTCCATCGAGACCCGGGAGCGCTGTCAGGTTGTGGACATAACAGAGGAAATTCAAAAAATGGTCTACCGCTCAAAGGTTAAGCACGGGATAGCGGTTGTTTTCACACACCACACGACGACGGGTCTCTTCATAAACGAGTACGAACCGGGCCTAATCGAGGACATAAAGGCCAAGATGAACGAGCTAGTTCCTTATGAATCCAGTTACTCCCACGACAGGATTGACAACAACGCCCACGCCCACATAAAGGCGAGCATCTTCCTGAATCCTGAGGTCGTGGTTCCGATAGACCAGGCCGAGCTCCATCTGGGGACGTGGCAGAGGATTCTGTTCGTTGAGCTCGACGGCCCGAGGCACAGGAATGTTTACGTCATGATTTGCCCCTGTCCCGAGATGCCCGAGGAGTGATTAGACGTACATCGCCATGTGGGCAATCCTTTCGAGGAGCTCGTTGAAGCCCTCGTATGTTACGAGAGACAAGGTGAGTGGCTCCTGCTCGAGCCTCTTCTTTATGATTTCCCTCAGTTCTTCCACCCGTTCCCTGGGAACGAGGTCAATCTTGTTGATGACGACTATTATCGGCTTCTCGTAGCGCATTTTGAGTATGTGGTGGAGCTTTTCCATGCCCCGGTGAAGGCCGACGGTGGCGTCGACCATGTGGATGATTATGTCGGCCGAGGTTATCTCCTTTATCAGCTCCCTGAACTTCTCCTCGCTGAGAACCTTCCCCCTCAGCTCATACCTCGGGTCGAAGAGGCCGGCCGTATCTATCAGGACGAACTCGTCGGCCCCACCGAAGGGGTTCTTCATCCCCTTGGGTATCTTGAGCTTTCCGAAGTGTTTTTTCACAAGTCCTTTCGTCGTCCCAGGCAAATCCTCAACCTCGCTCACCTTTCCTCCAACAAGCGCGTTCATGAGGGTTGATTTGCCAACGTTTTCGGCACCGATTATCGCAACCTTTATCATCTCCTCACCCCAAACTGAACTTAGTGAAGAGATTTAAAGGTGATTGGTATGAAACGCGTAAAGCTCGGCCATCACTATTACTACTCCCTAACCCCCGATGAGCTGAAAACCGGCGGGTTTCGGGGCAAGAATGTCGTTATCGAGGGAATCGTCGAGGACAAGCCCCTCGTCGAGTTCCTTCCCATGGAACTGCCGAGCTGGAGGACGACGTTTAAAATACACGGCATCAGGATTGATTTTGCAGGAAGCCCCTGCATAGGGAAGGGAGACAGGGTCAAAGTCTACGGCCGTTTCCTCGGCGATGCGATAATAGCCACCGCCGTTGAAACTGACAAAGCCATCTTCACGACGGAGGAGTGAGGATGCTCGACCTTCTCATCGAGCTGGGCAACCTGAAGAGACTCCCTAGAACTGGCTGGCTTCTCAGGGGGGTTTCAAATCCGGAGAGCATAGCCGACCACAGCTACCGCGTCGCTTTGATAACGCTTTTTCTGGCGGATGAGCTTAAAGCGAAGGGCGTTGAGATAAACGTCGAGAAAGCCCTAAAGATAGCGCTCCTTCACGATGTAGGTGAAGCAAGGATAACGGACGTGCCGAAGACGGCCCAGTACTACCTCGACAAGGGCAAGGCCGAGAAGAAAGCCGTTATGGAGCTCCTGCTCTCGTCTCCAAATCCAAGGGAATACTTTAAGCTCTGGCGCGAGTACGAGGAAGAGACCACTCTGGAAGGTCGGCTCGTCAAGTTCGCGGACAGGCTGGAGATGCTGATTCAGGCCTACGAGTACGAGAAGGCCGGCTTTCGGAACCTCGAAGAGTTCTGGGGAACCCTGGAAAAGCTCAGGGAGAGTGAGTTCTACGTGCATTTCAAAGAGCTGGTGGATGGAATAGAGGGACTGAGAAAACAGAACCGTTTACGTTAATGCTTTTGTTTGCTCAAAATGTTTAAATACCCGTTTCTGTCCCTTATACCGGTGGTTTCAATGAGGAAGGCAGGTTTCCTCTTAATCGCGGTTCTCCTGCTCTCTGTCGTTGCGGTCGGATGTATCGGCGGTTCTTCCTCAGCGTCCTCGAGTGGGGCAACAACTTCAAGTCAGAGCAAGGCACTCAAGGAGGAGACTCTGATAATCTTCCACGCCGGCTCGCTCAGCGTTCCGCTTCAGCAACTTGAGGAGGAGTTCTCGAAATACGCCGAGGAAAACCTTGGTGTCAAAGTGAAGTTCCAGGACGAGGCCAGCGGAAGCGTCATGGCTGTTAGAAAGGTCACCGACCTCCACAAGGAGACCGACATAGTGGCGACGGCCGATTATACGCTAATCCCCCAGATGCTCGTTCCGAACTACACCGACTTCTACGTCCTCTTCGCGACCAACCAGATAGTCATAGCATTCACGAACAAGAGCAAGTACGCCAACGAGATTAACTCGACGAACTGGTATGAAATCCTCGCCAAACCCGGCGTTCGCTTTGGCTTCAGCAACCCCAACGACGACCCCTGTGGCTACCGCTCCGTGATGGTCATGAAGCTGGCGGACCTCTATTACGGCAAGCCGATATTCGAGACCCTCGTCGAGAAGAACACCAACATCTATGCCAACGGAACCCACATATACGCCCCCAAGGAAATCCAGCTCAAGAGTGACAAGGTCGTTATAAGGCCGAAGGAGACCGACTTGGTTGGCCTCGTTGAAAGCGGTGCTATAGACTACTTCTTCATCTACAAGAGTGTCGCCGAGCAACACCACCTCCGCTACATAACGCTTCCGGCCCAGATAAACCTCGCCGACTTCAAGCTTGCCGACTACTATTCCCAAGTCGAGATTACGCTCGGCTCAACCGGGAAGACCATCAAGGCAAAGCCCATCGTCTACGGCGTGACCGTTCTGAAAAACGCACCCCACAGGGAGCTGGCCCTTGAGTTCCTCAAGTTCTGGCTTGGAAAAGAGGGCAGGGAGATTTTCAAGCAGAACTACCAAGACTTCCTTAACCCGCCGATAGCCTTTGGAAACGTGCCCCCCATAATCAAAAACGAGGTAAAGGTCGAGAAGGGTTAAAACTCCTTCGCCTTTTCTTTTTATGGTGGTGGCATGGAGTCCCTCAAACTGAGGAAGCTGACTTTCCTGCTGTTCTTCACTCTCGTTCCCTTCTCCTGTCTGAGCCACTGGCCTTTGATAACGGGCCAGCTGGCGGGGATTATGCACTGGGTCGGCCTTGTGATTCTGTCAATAACGGTGCCCCTGGCTATTTACATCCACTCACTCTTCCCCAAGAGGCACGAGGAGCCCGGGGACTTTGATAAACTTATGACTGATGGCCCTTACCGTTACGTCAGGCACCCCTTCTACTCCGCTTTCATCGTTATGGGCTTTGGAATCGGCCTCTTCTGCGTTAGCGTCCCCGGTTTGATTGCATACACCCTACTGCTCCCGCTGTGGAGGAAGCTCGCCGAGGTGGAGGAGAGGGAGCTCCTTGAGTACTGGGGAGAGGAATACAGGCGGTTTATGGAGAGGAGGGGCAGGTTCTTCCCGAAGTTAAACAAAAGTATTCAACAGATGGGCGGAGAAAACGAAAACCTTTAAATTCCCTCTCCCATCTCCGTAGGGGAGCCATGAAGCGCGACTACACCCTCTACTTTTTCGTTGCACTCGGTAGCTTCATGATAGTTTACATACTCCTCCCTCTGGGGATGATATACGCCAAACAGGTTAGTGACTTCGGGGCGTTCCTGAAAACCCTCCACGACCCCGTTGTGCTCTCGGCTGTTAAACGCTCCCTTCTAACGGCAACGGCGACGGCCTTGATAGCGCTTCTCTTTGGCGTTCCCCTCGGTTATGTTCTAGCGAGAAAGGATTTCCCGGGAAAGAGCCTCGTTCAGGCAATCGTTGACGTCCCCATAGTAATCCCGCACTCCGTCGTTGGAATAATGCTCCTCGTAACGTATTCCACCTACATTCTCGACAACTATCTCGGGATAATCTCCGCGATGCTCTTTGTTTCGGCGTCCTTTACAATAAACTCCGCCAGAGACGGTTTTCTTGCAGTTGATGAGAAGCTTGAGGCCGTTGCAAGAACTCTCGGCGCTTCCCAGCTCAGAACGTTTTTCTCGGTCTCCCTGCCGATGGCTTTTCCTTCGATAGCGAGCGGGGCAATAATGACGTGGGCGAGGGCCATAAGCGAGGTTGGAGCGATTCTGATAGTTGCCTACTACCCGATGACGGCTCAGGTTTTGATACTCGAGTACTTCAACAACTATGGTTTGAGAGCATCTCGTCCGATAGCCGTGCTCATGGTGACCATAAGTCTTGGAATTTTTGTTCTGCTGAGATGGCTCGTGGGGAGGGCCTCCAATGCTCCGCGTTGAGGGCATCTCAAAGGACTGGAGGGAGTTCCACCTGAGGGATGTGACCTTCGACGTTAACAGGGGAGAGCACTTCATAATACTCGGCCCGAGCGGTGCCGGGAAAACCGTTCTCCTCGAGATAATAGCCGGAATAATAGAGCCGGACTCGGGGAGGGTATACCTGAACGGGAGCGACGTTACGGATTTACCGCCGGAAAAACGTGGTTTGGCGTACGTGCCCCAGAACTACGCCCTCTTTCCGAACATGAGCGTTTACGACAACATAGCCTTCGGCCTGAAGGTCAGGAAGGTTCCCAAAGGTGAAATCGAGAGAAAGGTTAGGGAAGTCTCGGAGGTTCTGGGGATAGAACACCTCCTCCACAGGAAGCCGAGAACTTTGAGCGGTGGCGAGCAACAGAGGGTTGCACTTGCTAGGGCCCTCGTCGTTGAGCCTCCGCTAATACTCTTGGATGAACCCTTCGCTAACCTCGACGTCCAGACCCGCTCAAAGCTTTTAGCGGAGATGAAGCGCTGGAGGAGGGAGCTCGGCTTCACGGCCTTACACGTTACCCACTCCTTTGAGGAGGCGGTTAGTTTAGGAGACCGCGTTGGGGTCATGCTCAACGGAAAACTCGTCCAGGTCGGTCCCGTTAGGGAGGTCTTTTCGAGGCCGGCAAGTGAGGAAGTGGCGCGTTTCCTCGGATTCGAGAACGTTATAGAGGGGGTTGCCAGTGGAAGGAAGCTCATTGCCGGTGGCCTTGAGATTGAGCTCCCCGTTGAGGCCAGCGGGAGGGTGAGGGTTGGTTTAAGACCCGAGGACATCGTGATATCCCTGAAACCCATTCACAGCTCCGTGAGGAACGAATTCAGGGCTATTGTCGAGTCAATCGAGGAACTCGGGCCCCTCGTGAGGGTTCATTTGAAGGTGGGGGAGATATCTCTGAGCGCCTTCATAACCCGCTCCTCGATGCTTGAACTCGGGATAGAGAAGGGGAAAGAGGTCTACGTGGGTTTCAAGGCGAGCGCCCTTCACGTCTTCTGAGCCTGTCCTTTATCTCGACGGGCAGACTTTCGTAGACCTCTTCCAGCGTTTCAATCAGCTCGACAAGTTCCTTTGCCGTTAGGGTTGTCGTCTTGGGGCCGATTTCAAGGATTACTGCATCGTAGTCCTCGGGCGAAACCTCCTCAAGCTCATCGAGGTGCTCGCTTTTTCTCGGGATAACGTTCACCTCACCTATCATCCTTCCCTTTCCGATGTTGGCCTCGCGCTCCTCTATTGGGACTTCCTTGGGGCAGTCGTACCTCTCAACGAAGATTTTTATATCGACAACCGGAGTGCCGTCCATTGCATCTATCCAATCTATGTAAATGCGGTTTCCTTCAATGCGGTGAATCCTGACGGTGTAGAGCGCTATCGGGTTCGGCCTGTATGGAGAACGGGTTGCAAAGACTCCCGTGAGGGGGTTCTTTGGGTTGCCGTAGGGGTGAACCTTCAGGACTTTTCTTTTAGCCCCTTCGCTTTTGTGGAACCACAGAATCAGCTTTATCCAGTCGCCATCTTGGAGGCCATCGACAGCTTCCCGGAACTCGGGGAGTATTTCGATGTAGGTTTCCTGAAGTTCTTCGTTCTTCCTTACGTGCCCGACTGGGAGGATTTTGAGTGGTTCGAATTTCATCTTATCACCGAACTACCTCTTCTTTGGAACTTTTAAATAAACCGCAACATTTAAAACTCCACATTATCATTAGCAACGGAAATCCTATAGTAATAGCGGTGATTATAATGAATGTTGAAGAGCTGAGAGAGCTGTCAGTTTCAATCGTTGAATCGGTTTCAAGCGTTTACATTGGAAACGATGACGTTATTTTGAAGACTCTTACTGTTGCTCTTGTCAACGGCAACGTTCTCTTTGAGGACCATCCCGGTCTCGGTAAAACGCTTCTCGCAAAGGCGTTCTCAAGGGTTCTTGGCCTGGACTATAGGAGGGTTCAGTTCACCCCGGACTTGCTCCCCGCGGACATACTGGGAACCAAGGTGTGGCGTCAGAACCTTGGAACCTTCGAGCTCGTTAAGGGGCCTATTTTCACAAACGTTCTCCTTGCCGATGAAATAAACCGTGCTCCCCCCAAAACGCAGAGCGCGCTTCTTGAGGCGATGGAAGAGAAACAGGTCACGATTGAGGGCGAGACGCTGAAACTTGAGAGGCCATTCTTTGTAATAGCGACTCAGAATCCAATCGAGTACGAGGGTACATATCCCCTTCCAGAGGCCCAGCTTGACAGGTTCCTCCTCCGTCTTAGCGTTGGCTATCCGAAAACACTTGAGGATGAGATTGCAATCCTTGAGGCTAGGATTAGATGGGGTAAGGATGACCCAACGGTCGATTTGGAGCCCGTCATTGACAGAGGGACCTTCTTGGAGATGCAGGAAGCCGTTGAGAACTCAGTGTACGTTAGCAGGCCCGTCATGAGGTATATCGCCGAGCTCGTGAGGAACGCCAGGAAAGATGAACGCGTCGAGGCGGGACCGAGTCCCAGGGGTGCCCTTGCTCTCTTGAAGGTGTCGAAGGCAAACGCCGCTTTGGAAGGGAGGGATTTCGTAATTCCGGATGACGTGAAGCGTTTTGCAGTTGATGCCCTCGCCCACAGAATCGTGATAAAGGCCGAGTACTCCTTTGAGGGGGTCAGCGGGAAAAACGTGGTTGAAAGGGCACTTCAAAACACGCCGGTACCTAAAGAAAACGAGCGTGAAGAGTGATGGACAGGGTTAGGGCTTCCCTTCTCGTGTTTCTGTTATCAGCTTTGATGGTGCTCTCACTCAGCTACGCCCTCATCCCCCAGGGTGGTCTGGTCAAGGGTATATCAAAGTTCCACGAGAAGAACTCTGGAGGAGACTCCTCGAGTAAAAAACAGGTATCTGGAGAGGGCAACGTTCCGCCAAGGTCGGACTTCACGTTCAAGCCAACGAATAAAACGGCACCCTGTCCTGTCTCGCTTTATCCGAGTAATCCCATGTTAGTTTGTGTTGACACACCCGCTAAGGACGTTCCAATACCTCTCAACCAAACTTGGGATATCATTGTGAAACAACCGGGTGTCTATTACGTTCCCCTTGAGAGTTACGGGCTCATTAGGGGCGTGAATAAGTTCGAATACCTGAGGATTGACAAGCCCTTCCAGAAGGCTCCCACCGGAGGAACGTTTTCCGTTAAGGTTACTTCCACGGTTATCGGCTCAATGATTTTTAAGAAATCGAAGTATCTTGAGGTTGTTGATTCGTCGGCTCTTCCCATGGAGTTTACATACACCATCCGCGTTGTCGATGATGCACCGCCGGGGTATTATCCCCTCTTCTTTGAGCTGAATGTCAGCGGGTACATTGAAAACGCGCTCCTAGCCTGGGTTCGGGTTCTCCCCCGGGCGGTTGTCAGGATTACCTCAATGCCCTCCACGCTTAGGGGTAATGGAGAGCTCACTATGCACGTTTCGGGAACCGTAACGTATCCCGATGGAAGCCCAATTAAAAGGGGAACTGTGACAATAACGATAAACCGAACCAAGGCCGAAAAGGGTATCGTTGTTGGGGTGGGGAACGTTGTAAACGGAACCTTCAACGTGACGTGCAGTGTACCCTCCAGTGTCTCCGCGGGCAGTTACTCCGTCGTTGCCCACTATACTGGCCCCGACGCGTATCCCGGGAACAGTGACCCGCAGGTAGTTATACAGCGCTATCCAGAAATTGACGTCAACGTCACAACCGACAACGAAACTGTGATTAGCGGTTTTATACACTACGAAAACACCTCTTTGAACGGAACCGTTACCTTGGTTGTTGAAACCGATAATGGAACGGTGAGAATTCCGGTGAAGGTCAACAATGGGGTTTTCAATGTAACTCTCAGCTCTCCCGTAAAATCCGTTAAAATTCTCTATCCCGGCAACGGCTGGTACCTCCCCGTCGAAAAAACAGTTTACAGAAAACCCCTCCTAGAGTTCCACGGAGTTGAAATTCCCACCCCAAGTAAAGCCACCCTCTACTCCTCGATTTTGGCCCTGACCGCCCTGGGAATTGTGGGTGTCCTCATGCGGAGAAGATTAACGGTTGTCGGGGACGAAACCCCCAAGACCCCAAAGCAAAAAGCTAAAGAACCGCCAAGGATCTCAATCCTCCCCCTAAAACGGAGGGTTTTTGTTGAGGGAGAAGTTATCGAACTTCCCGACCTTGACTGTGAACTGAAGCTTGACGGCAAGCCGGTCGAGGGGAGAAGGGTAGAGCTCAGGGGGATTGGGCTTCATACTCTGGAGGCATGTGGCATGACCTCGGAGCTCTGGGTTTTACCTCCGAAAGAGGCTGTTGTGATGCTTTACAGGCTCCACTTCCTGCCGTTTGCAATGAAATACGTTCCCGTTGACGATAAGACCCCTTATGAGATTGCTCGGGCACTCTCCGGGAAGGGACTTTCCGGGGATGCTTTCCAGATAGCTGGAATTTTCACGAAGGCGCTTTACTCGCTGAAGGACGTCAGCAGGGAGGATTTCTTCAGAATGGTCGATTCCCTCCAGAGGATGGGGGTGTTCCAATGAACCTGAGGGATTTAGTGAAGACGTACTTTGAGGGTGTAGCCCTCTGGGGGTTCCTCGGAATACTGCTCCGGGGGTCTCTTGGAGACGTTACGATAATCCTAGTTTTCCTACTCGCCCTTGCAAATTTGGCTGGTGTCTACGGGGAGCCTAAAGGTTATCTGGTGAGGGCTCTTGCGTTTCTTTCATCATCGTTGGTGCTTCTTCTGTCCCCGGAAGGGTGGATTGAAGGAACTCTGGCAGTTCTCTTCCTTTTCGTCGGTTTGGCGTACCTGGTCTCGTACCCCCTTTATCTGAGGGGCAACGATTTTCTTCCCCGAAACATGCTGGGCGTGGCTCTCGCCGGCGGTATCGTTGGATTCGCGACATTTTACAGGCCCTCCTCAATGAAGGCCATCTATTTCGTGGACTTCCTAATTGTGGTGGCTCTTGCTTGGATAGCCTTCGTCATTGGAAAGTACGTCTCACTGAAGTTCGGCTCGGGGAACGTGGTCGCGATTGACTTCCCTTCTGTGGAGGTCGGCAAATCCGATTCCTGGCTACGGGAGGCGAAAAAAGCCGTTCACCAGTTCGTTGAGTACTCTGATAAAACCCCACTAATTGTCTTGGTTTCCAGGTTTGCACCCAGGGATGTTGAAAACAGGGAAGTTGAGAACGCCCTGGAGCCAATTATAGAGTATCAACCCGACCTGGGAGGCCCACTAACACCTATCTGGCTCAGGCTTCTATACATGGAGCGGGAAAGGGAAAAGAGAAGACAGCTCGTTAATGAGCTTTTCAAGAAAATAAGCACGTGGTGATTTGTATGAACTGGCTCCGCTGGTTTGTTATCTTTACATTCCTTCCCCTGATTCTTGCGGTTCTAACTGGGGCAATTAGCCTCTCCTACATTGCCCTTCTTCCAGCCTCTGTGCTGGCGTTTTCCCTCCTGTTTGAGACCCCTTCAGGTTTCTCCGTCGAGAGAACCGTTGAGAAGACCCGCCTCAGGATAGGTGAAGAGACTGAAGTTAGGGTAAGACTAAAGGTTGAGCGCGGGGCGGGTATTGTTCTTGTGGGAGACGTCGTTTCCCCGGCACTTGAAATTGTTGAGGGAACCAACAGGCACGTCTTTTTCAAATTGCCCGAGAAAAAACTTGAGGTGGAGTATTCCTACCGGGTAAGGGCCGTTAAGCGTGGGAGCCATACAATTTCACCCGTGGAGGTCGAGGGAAGGCACTTTTTTGAGCTTGAAGAACCGAGGTATGCACTCTTTTCGGAAGAAGTCAGAATCACGGCCAGTCCAAGAATCATGAACCTAAATAGATTCTCTCATAGAAGACTGGGACGGCGGGGCTTTCCGCAGGTTACGAAGGCCAGAACGGGAACACCTTCGACGGATTTCAGGGAGATACGGGAATACCGGCCGGGGGACCCGATGAGAGCGATAAACTGGAAGGCAACCGCCAGGCTGGGAGTTCCACTTGTAAACGAGTACGAGAAGGAGGGGGCACTTACTTTCATGTTCTACGTTGATGCCTCCGATTCGATGGCGATTGGTGGCTTTAAGGAGAGTGCCCTTGAGGTCGCGGTAAGTTTTATGTTGCCACTCGTTTCGTATCTCCTTAACAGAGGTTATCGCGTCGGTCTTTACGTCCTCGGGCACGGCACATTGATTTCTCCCGTTTCAGGTTCGGATTCCCTTTCGACCTTCACGAGGTTCCTGCTCTCCTTGGGGATGACCTCAACTGAGGAATCCCTTCCCCTGGCAGTTGAAAAGACAAGAAGACTCCTCAACGGCCGGGTTGTCCCCGTTGTTGTCACGAACCTCACGGATTCGAACTTCACCTCAATCAGACTGGGACTTAAGAAGCTTCTGGCCACAACAGGAAACGCTCCGATACTCGTTGATGTTGATGTCTATGAGGATTTGGACGCGGGTAAACTCGTCTCCCTCATGAAAAAGTCCCTAAAGGAAGAGCTGTCATTTCCCGCGGTTACAGTCACAAAGGACGTTAGAAAGGGGGTTCTTAAACTCCTGGAGGTGGTTCTGTGAGGAGGCATGAAAGGTTTTCCCTTGGAGTGTTGGCTCTCGCATCGGTTTCGCCGGGGTTTTCACTGGCCTATCACTTTAATGGCGTTTCTTCTGCCATCGCCGGAAAGTTTGGACTGTACGTACCCTCTGAGGTCATATCTACTGTTATCCTGTTTGCGTTCTCAGTTTATCTCCACCGGGTTAAGGGCGTTAGCCTGCCCACGGTCGTCATTGGACTGGCGGTCTTATACGTTCTACCCTATTTGGGGGGCGTTCCACTCGAAGAAGTTCCCTTTGTCACTCTCTCGGCGATACCCCTGGGGGTTTCCATTGTCCTGATTCCCTATGCCCATTCCCTCCGTTCCAGGATGGAAAGCCTTGGACGAGGATATCCTCAGGAGGAGCTTGAAAACCTGATGGAGAGAGAGTTGAAGACAATTTTCTTATCTATGCTCCCGGGTGCTATGTTGCTGGTCTATCTTCTCTACTCGACCTCCCTGGGGAGAAACCCAATTGGGCTTTTCCCAACTTATCTTTCCGTGCTCTTTGCCCTTCTCATTGGGGTCATCATATCGGCACTTGAAAGGAACGAAGGTACCGCTTCCAAAACTGTTCTCATATTCAGGACATACATGACGGCTGGCGATTCCTTCCGGGTGAAGGGGGGCTCGATATGGGAAAACGGCTTTGAAATCATTTTGGAGGGAGGCAGTCCCGTAAAGAGAATGGTTCTCCTGAGTTTTCCCTCCGAAAGCGTGCCCGAATACGTGGTCATTCGCTCTCCATGGGACAGCAAGTTCCTCACGAAGAAAAAGGAAAGCGTTGAAAACGGGGTCAGATACATTGTTTTTTCTACGTCCCGTGCTCCCAGCTCTCAAGATATTCCCTCTGCTCTTCAGTGAGCTCCTCTATTTTTATTCCCATTGAGCTCAGCTTAATCCTCGCCACCATCTCATCAATTTCCCTCGGGAGCACGTAGACCTTTGGCTCGAGCTTATCGTGGTTGTCCTTGATGTATTCGGCGGCTTTCGCCTGAAGGGCAAAGCTCATATCCATTATCTCCGCCGGGTGGCCGTCTGCGGCCGCCAAATTGACGAGCCTTCCATCCGCTAAGAGGTAGAGCCTCCTTCCGTCGGCAAGCTTGTACTCCCTGATGTTTGGTCTTGGCTCGCTTATCTCTACGGCCAGAGCTTCAAGGTCCGGCTTCCAGATTTCAACGTCGAAGTGGCCGGCATTTGCTAGGATAACCCCGTCCTTCATTAGCTCGAAGTGCTCCCTCCTTATGCACTTGATGTTCCCTGTTGATGTGACGAAGATGTCTCCAATCTTTGAGGCCTCTTTCATATCCATGACGAGGAAGCCGTCCATTCTTGCCTCCAGGGCCCTAATCGGGTCCACTTCAACGACTATCACCGTAGCACCTAGCCCGCGAGCGCGCATTGCTATTCCCCTTCCGCACCAGCCGTAGCCGACGACCACAACGTTTTTTCCAGCAACCAGCAGGTTCGTCGTCCTTATTATGCCGTCCCAAGTTGACTGTCCGGTTCCGTAGCGGTTGTCGAAGAGGTATTTTGTGTAGCTGTCGTTGACCGCTATTATCGGGAACCTGAGCACTCCGTCCTTCTCCATTGCGCGGAGCCTTATCACGCCGGTGGTTGTCTCTTCGCTTGCCCCCCAGATTTCGTCTATGAGTTCTTGCCTCTCGCGGTGGACGGTGCTTATCATGTCCGCTCCGTCGTCGATGATTATGTTCGGCCTTATGTCTAACGCTTTATGCATGTTCTCGTAGTATTCCTCCCGGCTCTCCCCCCTTATAGCGTAGACCTTTATTCCGTTCTTTGCCAGGGCCGCAACGACATCGTCCTGCGTGCTCAGCGGGTTGCTTGCTGCTGCTGAAACCTCCGCACCGGCCGCTTTAAGCGTTAGGAGGAGAAACGCGGTCTTCATTTCGAGGTGGAGCGTCGTCGCTATTCTGATACCCTTGAAGGGCTTTCTCTTCTCGAAATCCTTCCGTATGCTTTGAAGAACCGGCATAAACCTAGATACCCAGTCAATTTTCTTTTCCCCGCTTGGGGCAAGGGAGATGTCCTTAACGCAGTAGTCTTTCGTGCAGTCCATCACAACCACCGTGGAACCTTCGTCTGGGTTCTTAAAAGTCCTCCGAAAGGCTTTTGAGTTAGGCCTTCCTAATAGGAAGTATGGCAGAGGTGGACTATCCCTGCGTTAAAAAGGTCCGTCCAAACCTCTACAAGATTAAGGCAGGAAAGCTCTCGGCGTTTTCCTACCTGATAACCGCGGACATAAACATTCTTATCGACACTGCACTGATGAGCGACTACCCGAGACTTGAGGAGGGCCTTCTGGAGGTAGGTTTAAAACCGGGCGACATTGATGTTGTTCTGAACACTCACGAGCACTGTGACCACGTCGGAGGAAACCTCTACCTCCAGGACGTTTCAATAATCGGTGCCTACAAGTATTCCGCCGTTAAGATACGCTACGGAGACGATGAGGTAATGCGGTGTCGCTATCATGGGGAGCACTTTCCGGGCAGTAAGGTTCACCTCTGGCTCAATAACGCCGATGTTATCGATGCCGGTTCCTGGATTCTCAAGGTTATCCATACCCCCGGTCATACGTCGGGCTCCATGTGTCTCTACGAACCAAGGAAGAGGATACTTTTCTCGGGGGATACGCTCTTCGCCAACGGAACTGCATCAAACATTTACGACTCGGGAAGTTTGGGGGAGTATTTCAACTCACTCCGCCTGCTTAAAACCCTCAAGATAGACCACCTGCTTCCGGGCCACGGATGGGAGTCCAGAGATGTTGAACGCGACATCGAGCTGACAATAGAAAAAGTAATCCAGCGGTTTCCAAACAGGAAGTATCTCCTTCGCCTCCTCAAGGAGGATAACGTTTAAATCCCTCACGTGGCATATTCAACGGGTGTCTCTATGATAGTTGACCTCTCATTTCCTCTGGGGGAGGACACACCCCTTTATCCCGGTGACCCGGAGGTTAGAATTAGACCTTGGGCCTTAATTGAGAGGGACGGCTACTACATGAACGTCCTGAAGATGGGCGAGCACACGGGGACGCATGTGGATGCTCCCGCCCACTTCATACCGGGTGGAAAAACAGTTGACGAGCTCCCCCTCGAGAAGTTCATTGGTGATGCCTTTGTTCTGGACGTGAGAAACGGTGAAGGCACGGTTAAGCTTGAGGAGATACCTGACTCCGGCTACTACGGCAGGATAGTTCTGTTCCTCACAGGGGGGAGGGAGCTTTCCCCCGAGGTTGCCCTCTTCCTCGTTTCCGAGGGGATTAGGGCCATTGGAACCGATGGCATGAGCATTGGTGACGAGACCGTCCACACGATTTTGCTGAGTGCTGATGTCCCGATTTTTGAGAATCTGATAAACCTTGACGTTCTGACCGGAAAGAAATTTACCTTTGTAGGATTTCCCCTAAAGATTGAGGGTGGCTCTGGGAGTCCCGTTCGGGCTGTTGCGATACTCGAAGATTAACGTTTCTTATTGTCTTTTCAGACATTTCCAGGCTTCTTTTTGTGAACTTGGACTCAACGTCTCCTAAGAAACGATTTGGAACGATGAGGGCTCTTATGGTTCAGTATGGGAAACACGAAAACAGCTGGAATTCCCCGGATTTTTGAGAAACCTGATATAATGACTTGATTTCCTGAAAAAAGCTTAAATATGGCTTTTTTGTATCCAATAATGGTGATGAGCTATGATGGGTAAGAAACTGGTTGCAGTCCTGTTCGGACTGCTGATGATTGGAATGGCATTCAGTGCCGGCAGTGCCTTCGCGGGAGAGACCGTTACAGTCATACTCGTCAGCGACAACGCAGCGGACA
>NZ_JALVAO010000061.1 GCF_027011145.1 Thermococcus sp.
CTTCTCGGCGTTCCCAAGTTTTCGGGCTCGCGATAAGCTAAAAGCTCGTAGGTGAACTTCTCAAGTGGGTAGCCTATCGAAGCGAGCGCCCCTATTATCCCCCTTCCCAGCTTGAACTTGAAAACCTCGGCCCCAACCCTTCTGGCAACTTCCTCGGCCTCTTCAATCGTAACGTGCTCCCTCAGGGCTTTAAGCGAGAACTCGCGGAGCTCTCTTGGGATATCTCCCTCAAGGAATGCAACGCCGGGGTTGGTGTTCTCGTGGGTGAAGTCGGCGAGCTGGTTTACGTAGAAGAGAACGGTGTCCTTGATTTCCGGGATAACGTCATCCTTCGCCTCGAAGCTCATCGCGACCGCTCCGTTGCCCCGGGTTTTGTAGGGGATGTTCGGGTTGAGCCTTATCAGTCTGGGCAAATCCACGGGCTCCGCTAGCCGGGAAAGCTCCCTGTAAAGGAGCGCGCCGAGGTAGGTCGTGCACATGCCGTTTGGCGAATCCGTGTCGTCGATGCCGATGTGGATGAGCATGGTAAAAGAGTGGGACGTGAGTTTAAAAATCAAACGCCACAATGGCCACCGCAAGGGATAGGAGGAAGTAAGGGACTGAGTATCTGTGGAAATCCCTCACCGAAATCCGGGCTATCCGAAGGGCTATGAGGTTAGCGATGGAGCCCGCTATAACCCCGTTTCCTCCGGCGTTTACACCAACCGCGAGGGGAAGCCAGTGCGGATTAGAGTTCAGAAAGACCACCGTCGCGGGGACGTTGCTGATTAATTGGCTTACACCCGCGGAGGTCAGGATTAAAAGCGCCCCCTCTCTGGGAAAGGACAGTCCTAAACTCTGGAGGAGGATGGAAAGCTCGTTGAAGTCCGCAAAGATAAAGGCAAACGTCAGAACCAGGGCCCAGTCAAAGCTTAGAAGGACTTCCCTTTCAAACAAGAGGAAAACAACCAGCGTGATAAGAAGGGCAAGGTAATGCTTTCCCGTTTCCCCCAGATAAACGTCTGTGATGAGGGTTAAAAGTGAAAGGAGAAACAGGTTCCTCCGGAAGGCCACTCCAGGGATTGACTCAAGGGTTAACCTTTCCTCACGCGAGATGAGAACGAAGGTCATGAGAATCCCAAGCCAGAGGAGAACGAAGGGAAGCATTCCCAGAGTAAAGGTCGTGAAGCCGAGTTTGTATCTGTGCCAGATTATTATGTTCTGAGGGTTGCCGATTGGCGTTAGGGCCGAGCCGACGTTCGCTGAGATTGCCGAGAGCGTCACAGCCTTCGCCTTATCCAGACCCGAAAGCTCAGAGAGGGCAACGACAAGTGGAATGAAAACCAGCATTGCCGTGTCGTTCATTATCACCGCCGAGGAAAAGGCTATCGTGGGGAGAAGGAGAAAAAGAAGCCTTTTTCCGGAATGGTTCGCCTTCTCAACGAGTTTTGGCGCGAGCTTTCCAAATATTCCGGACAGTTCAAGTCCCTTTGAAGTTATTATCAACGCCATTATGAGACTCAAACTTCCCCAGTCTATCAGCCCGGGGGTTCTCTTCGGGAGCGAGTTATCTATGACAGCCAGAGCTACGTAAAGCACCATAAGAAGGGTCAGGAACCACTCCCTGATTAGGAACTCCCTCAGCTTATAGGCCGTGCCTCCTCACCTCTTCCGTGAGATGGTAGTCTGGAATAAGCTCCTTTGCATCGGCTGAAACGCGGACGTGGAGGATTATAAAGCTTTTCCACGCAACGGGGACAATCCAGCAGTCCTCTGGTTCCCTGAACTCGGCCCCGTTAAGGACAACGGCTTCCTTCAGGGCTTTTTCCACACTTTCTCTGGCACCTTCGGGCGAGGGTTCGGCATGGGGAGGGGCCCCCTTGGGCGAGGGAGTGCCCGTCCGGGGGTCGTAGTGAACCCTGTCTATGGCAAAGTCAAGGTAGAGGACGGGCACATCAACGTGGTCCGGGTGGACTATGGGGTCACCGGCTCTGAAAAGTGGTAGTGCCTGCCTAACCAGCTCTATTGCTCTCTCAGCGTCCTCCGGCTTTAACACCCTGCTCTCTTTAACGGGAACCCTCCTTATGGGCGGGAACGGCGCGCTCATTTCACATCACCCCAAAGAGCAACGAGAAGTGTAAAGGCCATCAGAAGGAGTATTTCATATGTCTCCAATAAAGCCGTCGAGGGCCACCTAACAAGGACACCTACAACGGCGAGCGCAAAAAGTAAAAGGGACCCCCTCTTGACGGTGTTTCCAGAGCCAAGGCCGTATATTAGAATCCCCAAAAAGAACTGGAAGAAAAAGTATGTGGACACAAAGACGTGGGGTTTCGTTCCTTCATGGAAAACCCCTATCAGGGTCAGAAAAATTGCGGAAACACTTATGTAGGCCCCTCCAACGGTTTGGAGCCTGTTCCTCGACGTTAGGATAAGATATACGGCGAAGCCCATTATGAAAACCGACGAGACTATGAGACCCACGTTGTAAATCCAGGGCGAGTTTGCGTTTGGCCCCCCGAGGTCACTCAGTGCGTTTTTCATGAAGGAAAACCAGGGGTTTCTAGAAATACTCCATGCAACGAAGAGCCAGTAAGTTAGACCTCCCGCAAAACCTGCCCACACAAGTTTTTTCATTTTATCCCCCGGGAGAAGAATTGGAAAAGAGAACTAAAAAGGTATCTAATGGAGCACCGTTTCCGCGAGTCTCCTGACCGCATCGATGTATCCGGTGTAGTCCATCGCCTGAAGCGATGCCGGATGGAAGAACCTGTCTATTATCACCGGAGCGAAGAGGCCGAAGACCACAACGAGGACTCCGAGAATTGCGTTTACAGCCACGAAGGTCCAGATTTCCCTCCTCTCGACTTCTCTGTGCTCGTGGTGGTGTCCCTCAACGGGCTTTCCGCGCCAGAGGGTTATGAAAAGCTGGAAGTAGGCCCACGCCGCTATGGCACTCGTTATTATCACAACGGAAGCCACGAGCGGGCTGATCTGCAGGAGGGCGTTGAAGATTAGCATCTTGCTGAAGAATACGTTGAGTGGCGGAACACCGACGAGGCTCAGCGTCGCCAGTGCAAAGAGAAACGTCGTTATCGGCATCTCCCTTCCGACCCCAGCGAGCCCCTCTATATCAACGGACTTTCTGCGGTAGACGAACGCCCCGACTGTGAAGAACAGGAGCGTTTTGGCTATCGCATGGTTGACGATGTGGAAGTCTATCGCCATGAGGGCCAGTCCTGTTCCAACCCCGAGTGTCATGAAGAGGTAGCCCATGTGGAGTATCGTGGAATAAGCGATGAGCCTCTTGACGTTCTTCTGGACGAGCATCATAATCGAGCCTAGAAAGGCCGTCGCCGTTCCGAGGACGAGAAAGACCAGCGAGAGGGTTCTCCAGAAGGGAAGACCGTGGAAGAGCGTGTAGGTGTATCTGGCCAGGAGGTATATCCCCACAACCTCGACGAAGCTACTCAGTATCGCACCAACGGGAATCGGGGCTCCTGAATAGGCACTTGGGAGCCAGTAGTGGCCGGGGAAAATCGCGCTCTTGACTATTGCCATCGAGAGGGTTAGCGCAAGGAATATCGCCAGGGCGAGGGTTGGGTCGCCGAAGAGTTTCGTAGTTACCGGGAAGGAAATCCCGTGGAACTTCGCGCTCAGGTCGGCCATGTTGAGGGTCCCGAAGGAGGCGTAGATGAAGCCGAGAGCCAAGAAGTAGAGGCTCGTCGCTACCGCACCACTGATGCCGTACTTGAACGCACCTTCGATTGCTTCGCTCCTGTTGCGGTAGAAGCCGACTATCGCGTAGGCGCTCGCGCCTATGACTTCAAGCATGACGAAGGTGTTGAAGGCGTCTCCAGTCATGAAGGCACCGAGGGTTCCTGCTTCGAGGCCGAGAAGGAAGGTGTAGTAGAATTCGAGGCCATGAGTCCTTATGAACTTCGCCGAGTAAATTCCCGCCAGCAGGAAGCCGAAAGTCGCCGTCAGGACCAGGATGGCGGAGAACTTGTCCACCTCAAAGACTATTCCTATAGGGGCTATCCAGTTTCCGAAGGCGTAAACTAGTGGCTCTCTGCTTGAGTAGGCCTCGCGGAAGAGCCAGATTCCAGCAAGGAACGTGACAGTAAGCGCCAGCAGGGAGTAAGTTATCACAACGCCCCTTCTCCTGCCGGTGAGGAATGCCACAAAGGGCAGGAAGAAGGCAAATCCGAGCGGAATCACGGGAACCATTCCGACCTGCATGTTATCACCTCAGTCAAAGATTTTCCTCGCGTAGTCCTCGAAGTAGGCAACTACGTTCTCTTTCACTTCCTTCTCGTCGAGTGTTGAAACGTCAATCCAGTGGACGTAGAGCCATTTCCCGTCGTCGCTTATGTCAACAACGACCGTTCCCGGCGTGTTCGTTATCGAGTTCGCCACCAGGACCTTCCCGTAGTCGTTTTCCACCTCCAACGGGATTCTGACTATTCCCGGGTTCGCCTTGAGCGTGAAAACCCTCTTCGCAACATCTATGTGGGTTTTTGTCTCTTCAATCAGGAAGTAGCGGAGGGCAAAGAACACCGCGTAGGCCCACCTCCTGGGGGAGAAGAATTTAAGCTCATCCTTGACTATCCAGTGCCCCACTATGAAGGAAACGATAAGCGCGACTATCGAACCCGTCACGATGTCGTATTCTGTGGCCGAACCCGTGTAGAACAGATAGGTAACAAGCACGATGAAGAAAGTCGCCGGCGAAAATCTTCTCAGCGGGTTCATTCGCTCTCACCCCCCATGATTTCAGCTATGTCCCTGGCATCAACCGTTCCGTGGAGGCGGTAGAACTGGATTGCATACGTCGCGAGAAGTATGTTCATGGCCATTCCAATAACTATGGCCGTCAGGACGAGGGCCTGTGGAACGGGGTCAACGGCTCTGTTGAGGAACTCCTGAAAGGTTATGTGCTTCTCGTATATTGGGGGAAAGACGGGGAAGACGAGACGGTAGCCGATGAGGATAAAAAGCATGTTTATCGCGTCGCCCATGACGTTGAGCATGATTATCTTCTTAATCAGGTTGGAGCGCGTTGCCACGCCATAGATTCCAAGGAGTATCATGCCGAAGAGGGTCAGCGTGATATAGGCGAGAATAAGGCTAATCATCGGCCTCCCCCCTTAGAATGGTCTTGAATATCCACTCCGAGACACCGAGGACCAGGAAAACCGTCAGGAACCCAAAGGTCACCGCGGTGTATTCGCCAACGTCGAGGTTGAAGAGACCTGTCTCACCGGGTAAGAGGTTTATCTCTAGGACCTTTCCACCGTAGAGGAACACCGGAGCGAGGACCGTGGCGAGGATAAGCCCCAGCCCAAGTGCGTAGGCTGAAACCGTATGGCTGAGGTTCAGCCCCTTCCTCTCAAGGGTGAACTTGCTGAACACGGCAAAGAGGAGCAGTGAAGCGACTGCCATAGCCGAACCACCCTGGAAACCTCCACCGGGGGTTAGGTGTCCGTGGAGTGCTATCGAAGCTGAGATGGCCACTATCATCACGACAACGAGCTTCGTGGTGGCCCGTGTTATTAAGTCCATGTGTCTATGAGGTTCCCTCGCTTCAAGCTCTCTCACAAGTTTTTCCTGCTCATTCGTGAGTCTCAACACGCTGAAGGCTCCCATTATTGCCAGAAAGAACACGAAGGTCTCGAAGAGCGTATCGAAGCCACGGTAGTTCCAGACTATTGCCGTTACCACCTCGGGGCTGTGACTTGTTAAGCCCTCGTGGGCAAAGGCGTGGCTAAGGTAGAACTCACCGAGTGGCCTTAGTTCGGCTCCGCCGAGGCCAAGAACGTTTTTGACCGTTACGGCGTAGGCGATAAAGAGGAACGCCAGCAGGAACGAGATGGCAACCAGCACGTCGCGCTTCATTCTCCCACCTCGTATCTCTCGGTCTTGCTTATAGCGAGGATTACCAACGCTGTGTAGGCTCCAACCGCTATCGCGAGGTATGCAAGGACTATGTCCGGTGCGGCCAGTATGTAGAAGCCGAGGGCAAAGAAAGTGGACTGAACCGAGCTCAATGCTAGGGCCTTGAGCAGGTCGTGCTCCTTCATGGCCAGATAGCTGAAGACGAAGCCGAAGGAAACGACTATTGCAAGGATTAGGAGGTGAATCTCAATCATCTCACCAGCCTCCTGAAGGTGAACTTGGGCTCTTCCTCCTCACCGGGCAACTCCTCGTGCTCGCGGACGAGTTCAGCAACGTCTTCCCTCTTTGGCAGGTCCTCCTCAAGCTGGTCAACTACCAGCGGGGGCTTTTTGCCGACCCTTCCAAAGTAAACGGCCGAAACGAGCGAGTGCGTTCCGGTTGGAGCTATGAGGAGGATTAAAACTCCGACGGTGAAGGCTATGCCCGCCATGAATAACCTCTGGCTTCCGAGGGGGTGGTAGACGAGGGCAACGAGTCCCGCTCCAAATACGGGCAAAGCGGCACCTCCAACGGTTCCGACTGTGGCGGCGTGGGTTCTCATGTAGAAATCGTTGAAGCGAAGCAACCCTATGGCCGCTATGAGGTCGTAGATTGCCCCAAGGAGTATCGCTATTGAGCCTATGATGAAGATTACGTCCTCGAGAATCATACTTCCACCTCCCCGTAGAGGACGTACTTGGTGTAGTAGATGTCGAGCATAAAAGCCCAGAGGGCGAGGATTATGGCACCGCTGGCGAGCATTATGGACTTGAAGTAAATTCCCAGTATCACCATGAAGGCCGCCATGTCAAAGGACAGGCAGTCCACAGCCAAGATAATGTCAGCTGTTGTGGGACCTTTAATGGCCCTTATTCCGTATAGAACGAAGGCCAGAGTATAGATAACCGCCGCGAAGTAAAGGACGTTCAGGAAAACGCTTTCAACGTTCATGCAAACACCCCCAGGAGGACTATAAGGACGGCCATCGCTATGGCGAACCCACCTATGAGGGCGTTCATGTCGAGGTTTCTGCTCCTGCCCCATTCCGCAAGCTTTTGAAAGGCTTTGATTAGGGGCATGAACATTGCCTCGTCGAGGTGCCTGACCGGGTAATCGAGGGCATCGTCGTAGTCCTTAATGAGTGGAAGTTCGTGCCTCGGGACGACTTTTATTATGGGTAAAACTTGATTGATGTAAAACCTCTTGCCGAGGGAAAGGAGATAATCCGATGTGAAGCGGAGTATGTTACCCATGTTGTAGAATATGAGGAGCAACTCGCTTATGCGTTCGGTTGGCATCTTTCCAATCTTCCACCCGAGGTAGGCAGATGTGATTAACACAGCGAGGGCCACAAAGGACGAGAAAACGCCGAAGAACAGGTGCACCGGGCTCTTTGGCAACGGGTATCCAAGGATTTCTATGGCCTTAATGAGCCAGGGCAGGAGTATGAAGGGGAACACTGCAACGAGAAAGCTCACAAAGGCCACTATACCAGTAACAGTTCGTATTAGAACGGGAACTTCTTCTCTCTCAACTTCCCTCTTGCATATGAGCCTGTTTATCCTCCTCACCTGGATTATGGAGGCGAGAGGGAATACTCCGAGAAAGGCTATTGTAACAACCATGAGCCACAGGAGGACATCAACGCTACCCATAGAGGCAGTGTAAATCAGCCACTTGCTGACGAAGGCAGAGAGCGGAGGTATACCCGCCATTGAAAACACGGAGAGGGTCATCAGGAGGGCTATCACATGACCTCTCAGGAGCTTTCGCATTGAGCATATGTTTGGATCTTCGCCGTAGTGCTCTATGGCTCCAAGGCCGAAGAAGAGGGAGCTTTTATAGAGCATCTGATAAAGGACGTGAAGCAGAGCACCCAGAAGCGCTATCGTCCCGAGGAACGTCCCTTGGAGAACCAGTGAACTCCCAAGGGCAAAATAGGCTATTCCAACGTCCATAACGCTGTGGTAGGCGAACTTGCGCTTTAGCCTTATCTCCCTGAAGGAATAGAGCGTCGCGAAGGCCGTAACCGTGCCAAGAAACGCAACGGTGTAGCCAAAGGACTTCCCAGATGAGAGGACGAAGTGGGAAACCCTGAGGAGGAGGTAAACTCCCAGAGACTCCCCAATCAGGAAGACCGGGACAAAAGGACTTGGAAGGGAGCGATAGACCCTCGGAACCCAGACGTGGAACGGAAATGCCCCGCTCCTGACGAGGGAAGCGAGGAGGAAGAGCGCAAGGAGGAAGCCCGGGCTTACGGCGAGGTTTTCAAGGTTCTCTCTCAAGCCCTCAAAGGTAAGGTGGTGCAGACTGCCAACGGCCCCGTATGTTATTCCAGTAATGATGAGTAGGGGGATTATCCCGAAGACCTGGGTAAGTACCAGATAGCGCCACGTGGCCTTTCTGGAGCCCCTCGTTTCGGAGGTTAGAACCATAACCGCCGTAAAGACTGCAAAGAGCTCATAGGCGAGTGTTAGCCTTTCAATGTTATCCGTTACGAGGAAAAGGACCGCGGAGAGGAGCGCCATGTTGGTTGCCATGGCCAGGAACCTTTCGTCGCCCTTGACCTCGTAGGAGAGGAGGTACGGGGAAAGAGCAAATGTTAGGAACGCAACAACGAGGAGAAAGAGAGCTGATAGAGAATCCACCATAACACTCGTGGGGAGGAAGGGTATTATCACTCCAGAGAGCCCATTTAAGCCATCTATGGCACTCGCAAAGAGCGCGATGGAAGAGGCCAGCGTTACGTAATAGGCCCTCTTACCGACGGCCAGACCCAGGAGTGAGGCCGTGAAGAGCAGTCCAAGGGCCAGCTCGAGGACGTAGAGGCTCATGGTATCACCCCGTAAAAGGTTATCTCCTCAACGAGGGGATAGGCCAGGTAGGCTGAAACCAGGGTCAGGACTATTAAAGCCACGAGGGAAGCGGTTATGATGGGGTGCGTTGAGGCCTTCTCGACGTTTGGCCTTCCAAAGACGTTCCGGATAATCCACTTGAGGCCGACCCAGAGGAACACCACAGAATCCGTTAGAACCATCAAGATTGGAAGCCACGCGAGAGGAGAAACCCTGATCAGGCTGAGGTTTGTAATAAGCTCGGCCTTGCTGAAGGCTATTCCCATAGGAGGAAGTCCCGCCAGTCCCAGAAGTGCAACTGTCCAAGCAAGACCGTTTACAGGCAAAATCTCCCTGAGCCCGCTTATCCTCCTCAGGTCGAGCGTTCTGAGGGAGTACGTGAAGGTTCCCGCGGTTAGAAATCCAAGTCCTTTGACGAAAGCATGAGTAGTGAGCTGGAACATCGCGGCCTTAAGGCCTATATCAAACCCCGGTGCCTTGCCCGTCAGGCCCAGAACCGCATAGGTTAAACCGGAAAACATTATTCCTGCCTCAGCGACGGTCGAATAGGCCAGAAGCCTTTTCGCGTCCTTCTGGACTGGATAGTTGAGTATTGGAATCAGGAGCGTGAAGGACACCATTACCGCCATGAAATAAAAGACCCAGACGGGAAGGCTTCCTATGAACTGGAGAACCCTGGCAACGAGGTAAACACCCATCTCGACCATCGCCGCTCCGTGTAGGAAGGCACTTGCCGGCGTTGGGGCCTCCATGGCATCGGGAATCCAGGAATAAGTGGGAAACTGGGCGCTCTTGGTGTAGCCGGCTATTAGGAGGGCTATGAAGAGCCAGGGCTTTACATCGGGGGAAACCTGCGAGAGTGAGAACAGGCTTAAATCGTGGAGCTGGGTCAGGCCGATGTATATCGCCGAGTAGAAGCCTATCATTGCCCCGACGTTCGGTATTATGAAGGCCTTGAAGCCCGCCCTCCTCGCCTCTTTGGTGTTGTAATAGCTGACAACACCCCAACATGCCAGGCCCATAAGTTCGAAGAAGATGAGAAGACCGAGGAAAGTTGAGGAGTAGATGAAACCGAGGGTAGCTCCCTCAAAGAGCGTCATCCAGGCGTAGAAGAGCCCCCTGCCCTTCCCACCGGGGTGACCAACGTTTCGCTCACTCATGTATTCCACGCCGTAGAACATGAATATGAAACCTGCAACGGCCACAACCGTCCCGATTAGAACGCTCATGGGGTCGATTATTAGCCCATAGACCTCACCGAACTGGGAACTTCTAAGGTAGGTTACGTGGATTAGCTCCTCATGGTTGGTCAGATAGAGGAACGCGACCCCCAGCTGAGTTATCAGGGCGATTAACAGGGAGGCAAGCATTACTACGTCTGCTTTCCTCTCGTCGAGCTTAAAGAGGATTAGACCACCGATGAGAGGAACTGTGAAGGTCAGCGTTGCAAGAAGGCCTATCATCGTCACCCCTCCGCGCAGGCGAAAATCCATTAGGTTTGTCTAACGAACCTTTTTAAAGCTTTTCGTTCTTTCTCGAAATCCATTCCGTCAAATGCCCATTTCTGTGAAATCCGATAGGTTAGGGGTTTACTTTTTCGACCTTCTGAAAGATGCCCTCAAAGTATTCCGAGACGAGGCCAACCACTTCCCCGGAATCAAAGGGAAGGCCCTCCACAACTTCAAGCGCCTCCTTAACGTAGTCCCTGGCGGTGTTGAGTGCCGACTCAAAAACCCCGGCTTTTCTCATTCTCTCAAACAGGTCCAGAAGGTTTTCCTCGGTTGGGTTTCTGAGGGTTTTTTCCACAAGGGACGAGCCGTAACGTTCGGTGTAGAGGATTAGGGGCAACGTTGTCTTTCCGTTGAGCAAATCCTTGAAGCGGTCTTTGCCCGTTCCCGGAAAGTAGTCGAGCACGTCGTCAACTATCTGGAACGCCCTTCCGACGAGGGTTCCGGCCCTATCCAGTTCCTTCCAGAAGGGCTTTTCTAGGTAATAAGCTGGCAGGCCAAAGGAGGCCCCAAAGAGTCTGCCCGTCTTTCCGTCTATGATTCTGTAATATGTCTCAACGTCAAGGTGGACGCTTCCCCTTACGGCTTCCTGTAGGATTTCGGCCTTCACCATGTCCTCGACGACTTTAGCGAGATAATCAACCATCTCAACCCTTTTGCCCGCTATAATTCTCAGAGCCCTCACGAAGAGGAAATCACCGCTGAGAACCGCTAATTCTGGCCCCCAGCGCATGACCACAGTGGGGTTGTTCCTTCTCTTTTCGGCCAAATCTATAACGTCATCGTGAACCAGGCTGGCGGTGTGAATGAGCTCTATGGCCGAGGCAAGGTCGAGGGCGTCTTCATAGCTGAGTCCAAGTCCCTTTGAAACGGCGAGGGCTATGCGAGGTCTTATCCTCTTCCCACCGCTTCTAATAATGTACTCCCCGATTTTTTTGGCAAGTTCAACGCTCCCCTCAAGGGCCTCAATGAGCTTTTCGTCCAGGGATTCCATTGAAAACACCCCCAAGCTTCAGGCCTATCGAGATTCCCAAAACCGCGAACAGCAACGAGACGCCGGGATTGTTCCCCTCAAAGAACAGGGCAAGAGTTTCCAGCACTGCGAAGAGAACTGCATCGGTGAGCTTTCCCCTGAGGGAATACGTTCCTGCAGATACAGAATGGAAAACCGTGAAGGCCAGCGCGAAGAGGAACGCCCAGTAAGTTGGCCCCGTGAAGGAAACGGGGAGTTGCATTATAAAGTTCGTCGCCACGAAGGTCCCTATCGAGAGGAGGACGTACTGGCCAATTCCAAGGCCCAGTCCCAGTGAAAGTCCGTCTCTGCCACGGGAGAAGTAGAACTTGACCCCCTCAACGGTCAGGGCAGTTAAAACGGCCGTGAAGAGAGCCCTTGAAAGGGTTGAGTAGAACATTACTAAGGACACCAGTCCGTAGAAGGGAATAACGATGGAAAGACCGAGCGCTATTCCAGAACCTAACACTAAGTCGGGAACGGAGGGTTTTTTGAGAAGATAAAACAACCCAAGGGCTAAAAGGGCACCGAGAATCATTGCGACCATTCCGGCAGGGTTTGGCTTCGCCCTGACTCCAAGTCCGATTCCAACCAGCTCGCCGTTTTTATACGTCAGCGCAACGGGGAACGTCCCCTTTTCAGCCTTAACTTCGTATTCAAGCTTCACGAGGTTGCCTTCCCTGGTCTCGTTAACGAACTTAAAGGACAGTAGCCTTCCGTAGTTCTCGATTGTAAAATCCCTCAGCTGGGCAAATTCTCTCTCGCCGAGCTCGGATTTCAGCTTTTCGCTCAGGTATGGCTCTATGAGGGAGTAGTTACCCGTGTTTATGGCCTCAATGAACTTTCCCATAAAGGCGTTGCCCTTCTCAGTTAGTTCATCGGCAGTAACGGGTATTGAAGATAGGAGCAAGGCCAGTACAATGAAAATCACAATGGTCTTTCTCATCTCCATCCCTCACACCGCTGAGGCGAGGGCATTAATGAGCTTTTTGGCCAAGCCGTCGATCACCGGAATCCTGTAAAGCTCTCCCCTCACCATTTTCCAGGCCCCGAAAACAGCGTAAACGTACCAGAGGGCCAGAACATAGAGGGCCCATCCGAACTCCGGATAGCCCGGATACATATGCCATGCGCCCATGAAGGCTATCCAGAAGAAAAACCCCACTACACTGGAATAGGCCGCGTGGATTTTTGTAAATTCATCGGTGTCCTTCATGAGTATCAAAGGTATGCCACCCACAAAGCCAAAAACGTAGGCTATAAACGCATTGGTGAACCTCTCAAAACCCTTTACATTTCCAGTTTTGTCAACCGGCATCTTCAATCACCTCCGCAATTGCATCAATCAAAAGGGGATCGCGGTGGTTAAGCTTCACCCGGTAGTATTTCAGGCCGAGCCTGTCGGCGACCTCCTTGTATTCAATATCCAGCTCGTAGAGGGTCTCAATATTTTCAACTATGAAGCTGAGGGGGTAAACGAGAACCTCTTTAATGCCCTCCGATTTTAGCCTCTCCAAAACCTCTGAAATGCCGGGCCCGAGCCATTCACCCTTACCAAACCTGCTCTGAAAGGCTATCTCCCAGGGCAGGTCGAATGCTTTCATTACTCTCCCAGCGAGCTTCCGGTGGCTCCTCTCATAGGGGTCGCCTTCGTCTATGACCTTCTTGGGCAAACTGTGGACGCTGAGTATGAGGTAAGGCTCCTCAAAGCCACTCTCTTTCAAACCGTTCTCGATGTTCCTCTGAACCCACTGGACAAAGCTCTCCCGATTCCACCACTCCCTCACATAGGGCTTCTCGCCAAAGAGTTCCCTTATTTTGACCAGACAGCGCTCCGTTGTCGAGCTTGAGTAGACGTGGTAGAGCGGGAGGACCAAATCGAAGTCCCATTCCATCTCCTCCAAAAGCGGTCTCGAGTAGCACATGCCGAGCCTTATCTCATGCCCGGTTTTCTCGCTCACGGCCCTGGCTATCTCGCCCATGTATCTAACGAGGGGGCTCCTGCCTCCTATGGCCATATAGTGTCCCCTAACCTCCCTCGCACGGGCCTTAGCTATGCCCCTGATTATGGCCCTCGCTCCCGGAACATCGAGTCCTATATGGTGCCGTATATCATAGAGAAACCGGAATATGAAGTCCTCAATTTCATCTGGCTCCGTAGGAGCACCCATGTAGGTGAAAAGAATCCTCAACTTTTCACCTCCAAAAAGAAGAAAAAGGTCAAAGCTTACCGTTCAAAACTGCCCCGAGGTTTTTGGCCAGGGTTAGGAGGAAGCCGAGTCCCTTTTGCACATCTTCGTCGCGGAGGTAGCCCAAAGCAGCGGTCATACCGACTCTGGGGACTTCCTTCGGGTTAGTTCTTGCTAGGGCCTTGAGGAGCGCCCCAACGAGTTCCTCAATGTTGACCTGGATTTCCTCCACTTCCTCCGGCTCTATTTCCCTAACCGGTTCGAGGGCGGCGTTTCCAATGCCTGCCAGCCTAAGAACGGCCTTTTCCTCGGCTATTGTTTCGAGAAGCTTGTCGCCGTTCTCGGTCATGGCCTTGAGTATCCCAAGCGTTCCGCTCTTTTTCAGGGCAACGGCAACCTCTATTAGCTCCTTAACGGCCGAAACTTCCTCTGGGGTAAGCTTGAGTTCGCTCATCTTCACCACCTCACAGCCTCAAACTGTCCAGCCAGCCCCTGTAGAAGGAATCCTTCATCAGCCTCACGAGGGGACTCTTGAAGAGCAGGTAGCAGTGGCGCTCGTACTTGCTTCCGTTCCACTTGTACTCGCAGTTCCCTGCAAAGCCTGTATTGTAGCCGTGGCCGAGGCACATGGTCGGGGCGTACTCCGCCACGGGGAAGCCACCGTGTATCTGGTGCAGTATGCTCGTCGCGGAAACTATTGCGGCGTTATGGAGGGGAACTCCAGCGGTTAAAAGCCCGAGGGGTGGCATACTCGCCTCACTGACAACGTAGACCTCATCGTAGCCCGGATAACGGAAGTCCGGCCCCTTAACTTTTGCCCAGCGCGGGTCTTTATCGTCGGCCATGAACGACATGATATCAGGAATAGCTATCGGCGGAACCTTGATGAGAAGGTCGTAGTCAACCTCGGCGTTCTTCGTTACTACCTTATTCGGCGTTATCTCCACGTGACCGTCGTGGTGAACGAACTCCGCTCTAGCTTTCCCCATTTCCCTCTCGAAGAACTTGGACACGGTCTTGTTCAGAGCTTTTGCCGGGGCCTCCCCGGGGTGGACGACCTTTATTTCCACGTCCTCAATCCCGCGGTGTTCGAAGTAGGAGCGCAGGTTGAGGCTCATCTCGAATGGGTATATACCACAGCGATGGGGCACCTCGGGGACGTATATTACTATCTTGCCACCCTTGAATTCTGAGAGGGCTTTTCTGAGTTTAAGCGCCCCTTCGAGAGTGTAGTTATGATAGCCGTACTCGGCAAGTCCCTTATACTTGTCCCACACGTACTTAACGCCAAGACCAAGGACTAGGTAATCGTAATCGTACACCTTACCGCTCTCGGTTTTCACCTTCCTGTTGTCGAGGTCAATCTCAGTAACTTTATCCAGCTCAACCTTAAAGCCGTAAACCTTCTCGGCGTTCTTTATCGGCGCCCACGTCTCATGCCCCTCCGCGGAACCGAGGGCAACTTCCATGAAGAGGGGTGGCATGTAGTGCCTCTCGCTCGCTGTTATCATGGTTACGTCAATGTCGAGCTTTAGCCTGTCAGCTTCGGCCTTCAGATAACGAGCCGCTACCAGTCCGGCAGTTCCTCCGCCGAGAACCAAAACCTTTGTCATACCTGCACCTCCACCTTTTATATCAAACTAAGTGACGTCTTGGGGTATATAACCCTTTTGATTATCGCACCTATTCGGTTCGGAAAAAGATATGCCCGAAAGAGATATAAGACCCAAGTTCAGAATTCGAAAGGGGTGATGCCATGGCTGTACAGGCGGAAACTGGTAAAGAAGTTATCGCAGGATTAGTGGCAATAGTGCTCGCGTTTGTGTTTATTCTCGTGGCATTCATAGTGCACAACGTTGTCTGGGTAGTGCCAGGCATGATATTTGGAGTTGCCTATATGATATGGGTCTTCCATAAGCACGGAATGCCATCAACAAACAGTCCGAAAGCAAAAGGTTAACCCTTTCTTTTATGTTCTTAGCTTAAGGAAAACATTACTGAAACTCAAAGTTCCGAAAACATTATAAGTTTGTTTCCCTGTAAGTTCAGTTTGAAAGATGAACTCAGGGGTGAGTGGGTATGGACCCGATATTGCTGTCAAGGATACAGTTTGCCCTAACCGCGGGCTATCATTGGGTTTTTGTGCCCGCGAGTATAGGAATGGCCTTTATGGTATTCCTGCTCTGGACTATGGCAGCTATAACCAACGAGGAACAGTGGCATAAAGCAGCGAAGTTCTTCAGCAAGTGGCTTGGAGTGTTCTTTGTCCTTGGCGTTCCAACGGGAATCGTTATGGAGTTCGAGTTCGGCGCCAACTGGGCCAACTATTCGATGTTCGTCGGTTCAATCTTCGGCCCGCCGCTGATGCTTGAAGGTCTCTTCGCCTTCGCACTCGAGTCAACGTTTCTCGGTGTCCTGCTCTTCGGCATGGACAGGCTCCCAAGGGCCATAACGTGGATATCATCTTTCTTCGTGTTCATCGGTTCGAGCCTTTCGGGACTCTGGATTCTCATAGCCAACAGCTGGCAACAGACACCTACGGCGTATATAATTAAGGACACTCCCCTCGGCCCGAGGGCGGAGCTTACAGACTTCATGAAGGCCGTCTTTAACCCGCTTCTCGTTTCCCAGTACACTCACACCATAAACTCTGCAATACTGACCGGTGCCTACATAGTCGTTGCAGTTAGTGCCTACTACCTCCTCAAGAAGAGGCATGTTCAGGTTGCGAGAAGTGCTCTGGCACTGGGTATAATCGTCCTCGCAATAAGCTCCATAATCCAGCTTTACCCAACAGGTCACGAGGAGGGTATGGTCATAGCCAAGTACCAGCCGACTAAGTTAGCGGCCGACGAGGGTCTATTCAAAACGGAGACAGGAGCACCGATGGTGGTCTTCGGAATCGTTGACGAGAAGAACCAGCAGGTGAAGTACGCAATAGAGATTCCAAAGCTCCTCAGCTGGCTGGCCTTCGGTGACTGGAACGCTAAAGTTTTAGGATTGCACGATGCAGCAAAGTACGTCTGGTATGAACAAGTTCTAAACAACCCGAACTACGCCAACGAACAGGTCAAGAAGCAAGTTATCGACAACATAATGAAGGCCTACGGCGTTAATCCTAACGACCCGCAGGCAAACGAGAAGATGGTCAAGGTTCTTGAGGACGCGCTTCCAGTTGCCTTCATGTTCTACGCCTACCGTGTTATGGTCGGTCTGGGAACGCTCTTCATATTGATAGGCCTCGTTGGAGTTCTACTGCTCCTCCTCGGCAAGCTCTACGATGCCAGATGGTTCCTCAAGGTGCTCGTGGTTACCGTTCCGCTTCCATGGCTGGCTGGTGAGGCCGGGTGGTTTACCCATGAGGTAGGAAGAATGCCGTGGATGGTCTGGGGAATGGTAACAACGAACACAGGAATTTCACCGAACATCTCCGCAACCAGCGTTCTGATTACCCTGATAGCGTTTGTCGTGGTGTACAGCGTGCTGTTCTACATCTGGCTCCACTTCATCAAAAAGCTCATCAGGGAAGGACCGGAGCCGGTTGAAGGCGACGTCACGTCAAAGCCAACTCCGGCTGTTAGCGTTGCTGGAGGTGGTCAGTGATGGACTACGCGACCGCCTGGTTTTATTTCTCAGCTTTCCTCCTTGGGATGTACCTTGCCTTTGACGGCTTCGACCTCGGAATAGGGACGCTACTGGCCTTCATCAAGAACCAGAAGGACAGGGATGTGTTAATCAACACAATCGCACCGGTCTGGGACGGCAACGAGGTATGGTTCATCACGTGGGGCGCTGGGATATTCGCGATGTGGCCGGCCCTCTACGCGACGCTCTTCAGCACGTTCTATCTGGCGATATGGTTGCTGGCGTTCCTGTTTATATTCAGGGCGGTTGGCTTTGAGTTCAGGAACAAGAACAAGGAACTCTGGGACAAGCTGTTCGCCTTAGTAAGCGCCCTCATTCCCCTCGTCATTGGAGTAGTTGTCGGCAACCTCGTCATGGGAATCCCGATTGACGCAAAGGGCTTCCACGGCTCACTCCTGACGCTCTTCAGGCCATATCCGCTGATAGTGGGCCTCTTCGTGCTCTTCGCGGTGCTCTGGCACGGGGCCAACTGGGGAGTTTACAAGACCACCGGAAAGCTTCAGGAGGAACTCAGGGGCTATGCCTTTAAGTTCTGGCTCCTCACGGTGGTTTTCCTCCTGCTGACAGTGATTGGCATGAAAATCTGGGCACCGCCCAGGTTCGAGAGACTCATGACCCCCCTTGGCCTCGGGCTCACGCTGATAATCCTCATTGCAGGACTGCTCGACGGCTACCTTATCAAGAAGGGCGCCGAGAAACTGGCCTTCTACATCAGCTGGCTCGCCTTCCCGCTGGTGGTGTTCCTGATATACTACACCATGTATCCGTACTGGATTATATCCACCATCGACCCGAACTTCAGGCTCAGCATACAACAGCTCGCCGCGTCTCCACTGACGCTTCAGGCGGTCCTGGGCATATCGGTAATACTAGCGGTTATCATAATGGTCTACACCCTCTACGTCTACAAGATGTTCGGCGGTAAGGTCACTGAGGCGGAAGGCTACTACTGAGTTCTTTTTCCTTCTTTCGATATTCGAACTTTTTTGGGGAAAAGTTTATAATTCGATAAGGCTAAGTTCATTTTGGTAACCTAAGAGACGGTGGTCGAAATGCACCGAGGCAAATCTGGTCATTGGCCCTACGATAAAAAGCCAGTTCTGGTTTTCTGGGAAACCACCAAAGCCTGCCAGCTCAAGTGCAGGCACTGCAGGGCGGAGGCCATCCTTCAGGCCCTCCCCGGCGAGCTGACAACCGATGAGGGAAAGAAGCTTATCGATTCCCTCACCAAATTCGGGAGGCCATATCCGATTCTAATTCTAACCGGTGGAGACCCCCTCATGAGGAAGGACATCTTCGACCTCATTGACTACGCAACCGAAAAGGGCATTCGGGTCGGCCTCGCTCCGGCTGTAACACCTCTCCTCACGGAGGAGACGATTGATAAAATAGTCGAGCACGGCGTTAAGGCTGTGAGCATAAGCCTCGACAGTCCCTTCCCGGAAGTTCACGACTCCATAAGGGGCATCGAAGGGACGTGGGAGAGAACGGTCTGGGCGATAAGGGAGTTTCTCAAGCGGGACGTTGCAGTTCAGGTTAACACCGTTGTCATGCGTGAGACCCTTGAAGGCCTACCTGAGATGATCAAGCTATTGAAGGATTTGGGCGTTGGAATCTGGGAGGTCTTCTACCTCGTTCCGACCGGCAGGGGCAACTTCGAGAGCGATTTAAGGCCAGAGGAGTGGGAAGATGTAACCCACTTCCTCTACGAGGCCTCGAAGCATCTCCTCGTCAGAACAACAGAAGGGCCGATGTTCAGGAGAGTTGCCATAGTGAGAAAGGCCCTGGAGGAGAAGGGCCTCGACCCTGACGAGGTTCTGAAGCCGGGGGAGCTTTACTTCCGGCTGAAGCGCAGGCTGGTTGAGCTCCTCGGCGAGGGTGGAGAGGCAAGAGCACAGACGATGGGAACCCGCGACGGGAAGGGTATAGTATTCATCGCCTACAACGGAAACGTCTATCCAAGTGGTTTCTTACCCTACAGTGTTGGCAACGTGAGGGAGAAAAGCC
>NZ_JALVAO010000062.1 GCF_027011145.1 Thermococcus sp.
AAAGCCCTCGTTCACAAGGTAGTAGCGGTAGGTCTTTGACCTCGCCCAGAACCGGGGATGGAACTCCTCGGGGACTTCGGAAACACCGAGAACCCATACATCCCGTAGGTGATGGTTTAAAACCTCCGGTCTGGCCAAATCGGCCCGCTCACTTGGAATAAACGAGACAACGTTGAAGAAAGCCGAAACCCCCCTGTCGGTTCGGGAGGCCCCCTTGAAGTCGTTCTCCTCGGGGCTTTCAACTATTTTGAGCTTCTTCAAAACGCGAATCAGCTCACCTTCAACCGTTCTCACGTCCGGTTGCCTCTGAAACCCATAGAAGGCGGTTCCATCGTACGCTATCCTGAGGGCAAGCTTCATGGTTGGCGCTTTGATGTGAAGTATAAAAAGCCTTCCCCGAATATTCGCCAACTTTTTTGGCCTTTGTAAAGTCAAAAATCGAACAGAGTACAAAACATTTTGCAAAAGGTTGATAAACACCGCCGGAAACATGAACACGGAGGTGAGAGAATGGAGGGAGTGTTCGACGCGGAGGTGCTCATAAGCATCGTGAACTTTGAGCTTATGTGCATCGGTTTGGAGAAAAGGGCAAAGGAGGATTAAAGGTACGGCTCGGTGTAGAGTGGCCTTAAAAACACCTCAAAGCCCGCAACGGGCATCTCGATTCCCCACTTTTCCAGGACAGCTGGGTGCACTTCACCGATGACGCCGATGGTTTCTCCGTTCACGATTATCCTCCCAGCCCTTCCTGGAATGAAGCTCGGGTGCTCGATTTCCTCCAGCTCGTAAGTGAAGCCAAGGTGGCGCATCACGCTGTCAAGGATTTCCTTCGCATCGGTGAAGGTGACCCTCGCCTGGGCCAGAACAACGGCAAGCTTGCTTTCGCTTACGGTCTTGGTTTCCCTGCTCTCATCTATGAGCGTCGCCTTTCCAACCTCAAAGAGCCTCTGCGGGTATTCCTCATGGGTGTTCTGACTCAGGAAGTCGAGGAGGCTCGGGAGGAGCCAGTTCCTGAGGGCAGACCACTTCGGGCTTATCGGGTTTTCAATCTCGACAAGCTCGGCTGGAGGATTGTTGAAGTAGTCCTTTCCGTATTCAAGGTTCATCTTTTCGTATTGCGCCTCCCTGTTGGTCAGGTTAAAGGTCATGACCTCCTGAAGGCCGAAGCCCACCATGAGTTCTCTCACAGCATCTTCAAACTCGACGAACTTGTCGCCCTTTCCTTGGACTGCAAGCTTCGGCTCCTCAGGTTCAATCTCGTTGTAGCCGTATGCTATCAGGACATCCTCCAAAACGTCCCTCGCGTGCATTATGTCGTCGCGGAAGGCTGGATAGAGGAGCTCTGCCTTTCCGCCTTCAAGCTTGACCTCGTACATCATCCTCTCAAGGAGGTCCCTGATTTCTTCGTCGCTCAGCTCAAGACCAGAAAGCTTTCTTATGTAGTCCAGCTCAACCTCGAAGGGCTTTGGAGTTAGGTTCGGTGTTTCAATTTCAAAGTCCGGATAAACGACCTTCACGCTCTTTATCTTTCCACCGCGCTCAGCTAAAGCAGTAACGACAACATTTAGAGCCAGCATGACCTTGTTCAAATCCCATCCCGTGACGTCAACGAAAACATTCCGGGTTTCGGTCGTTACCCTGCCAGTCACCTCGGAGTTGATAATGGGTGGCATGGATAGGACTTTACCTTCGCTGTCAACGAGGAGCGGGTAATACGGCTTGTCTCTGATGAGGTGCCCGTACTCCTTTCCTTTCTCGTGCTTCTCAAGGATTTCCTCAAGGGTAAGCTCCTCGGTGAAGCCGAGGGGTATGAATTTTTCGGTCTTGTTCGCTGCTCTGTAATAAATCGGTGGCTTCACCTTGTCAAAGTCGAAGATGCCAATCGCTACCTCCCTTCTACGCCTTCCAAAGGTCAGTGCCACCTTCTCCTGAAGGTTTATCATCTGCTTTAACGCCTCTTCATCGAGGTGAAGGCCTTCAACTATGGCATAGACACCGTAGGGCCTTATGTCCCTCAGCTTCTCGTCCACGTAAACCACAACGTCGCTTTTTTCAACTTCATACTTTGGCAGGCCCTTTTCCATTCCGAGCGCCCACTTTATCTGCCTCGCTATTCCCTCTGCACTCCACAGGTCTGGCCTGTTGGTGTCCTTTGAGTCGGCCTTGAAGTATATTTCCCCGTTCTCCTCCCAGACGTCGTCGAGCTCGCATTTCGCGTAGAGGAAGAGGTCCTCCCACTCCTCGACCGTGAAGCTCCTCCCGATGAGCCTCTCAAGGTCGGACTTTGAGACGTCAAACTTCGGCATCTTTCATCACCACACCAGCTTCGCTTCCCTGAGCCACCTTAAGTCGTAGCTGAACAGGTAGCGGATGTCGTCTATTCCGAGCTTGAACATGGCCAATCTGTCAATGCCTATACCCCACGCTATTACCGGAGCGTCTATGCCCAAAGCCTTGGTCATCTCCTCGCGGAATATTCCCGCTCCACCGAACTCAACCCAGCCGAGCTCGGGATGGTAGGCGCTCATCTGGACGCTCGGCTCCGTGAATGGGTAGTAATCCGGCAGGAACTTGACCTTTTTCGCTCCGGCTATCTCAACGGCGAAGCGCTTGAGGATTCCAAGGAGGTGCCTGAAGTTTAAATCCTCACCAACGACGAAGCCGTCTATCTGGTTGAACTCAATGAGATGGGTTCTATCAAGGACGTCCGGTCTGAAAACGCGCTGTATCGTGAAGTATTTCCCGGGTATTTCGACGCCTTTGGCAAGCTGTCTGGCATCGAGAGCGGTTCCGTGTGCCCTAGGCATCAGCAACATCGCCCTCTCTGGACTCCAGGTATAACCCCAGCCACGGGAACCGGCCAAACCGCGTTCGTGTGCCTCTTTAACCCTCTCAACGAGCTCATTCTCGGGCAGGTAACCGCTCTTGGGGTACTTAAGCTGGTATGTGTCCGTCCATTCTCTGGCGGGGTGGTTCTGCGGTTGGAAGAGGGCATCGAAGTTCCAGAACTGGGTCTCTATGAGGCTTTCAACGGTCATCTCTATGAAGCCCATCTCTATGAGCCTTCTCCTTATTTTATCAAGGAAGGCCCTGTATGGCTGTTTCTTGCCGGGATAAATCCTCCTGACGGGAGCTTTTATATCAAAGCGCCTGAACTCGACTTCGCGCCATTTGCCGGACTTTATGAGCTCGGGTGTTAAAATGGAAACCTCCCTCTTCAGCTCGATGCCCTTTTTCACGAGCTCATCTCCGGCTGGGGTTATCTCAACCCTCCTCTCGGTTACCGTCTCTTCCTCGGCTACCTTCCTTCTCTTGAGCTCTTTAACGGGGACCAGCTTCTCGATTTCTTTGAGTGGGACAACTTTCTTCTCGGCGAGAAGTTTTAGGGCCCTGTCAATGGGCCTCTCTTCGGCGTTGAGGCCCTTTTCAGTGATTTCAAGGACCAGCTTTCCGTCCTCCTTTCTCACGTTTGCCCAGCCCTCCTTCCTGAGAAGGCCGACTATCGGCTTCAGCTCGTCTTCGCTGAGAACATCTCTCAGGTCATCGAGTGTGACCTTTCTTTTCTCTCTCAGAACCTTTAGAGCCCTCCATTCCGGAAGGCCTATGTCAGCGTACTTCTCCCCGGTCTCGGTGAGTTTTACAACCTTTTCGCTCCTCTCATGGAGCTTGGCTAAACCTTTTGCCTGAAGACCTAGGACGGCCCTCATCACGGCTACCTGTTCGAGGCCGGTTTTTTCCACTAACTCCTCGAATTTAGCCCTTTTAAGCTCACCAAGCTTGATAAGCGTGAGCTTCTCCTGGTAGCTCAGCTCCATGGTGCCACCTCCCCGTTTGGGTGTGCGGGAGAACTTAAGAGAATTGCGGTGACGGAAACTATCTCTACCGGGCCAGTTTATCTATCGTACGCAGTTTCTCGTGGTTTCAAATCGGTTATGATGATAATCTTTTCGTCCCAGTACACGGTGTAGAAGAGCCTGTAGTTCCCAATTCTAAGGCGATAGGTGTTGGTTTGTTTTGTTTTCTCACCTTTTACGGGTTTTAAATCATAGGAAGGCTTTGGGTAAGGGTTCGTTTTTAGAGTCTCAATGAATTCGGCCAGTTTTTGTCTGTGGGCTGGCTTGAGGTATTTCTTGGCCTTTTTAATGACATCCTTATCCACAATGACCGTGTACACCCTACTCACCTAACTCAAAAGTTCCTTGATGGCATCGTCTGCGCTCAGTCCTTCCGAGGGATTATTTTTAAGGCGTTCAGCTCTCTTTTTCAGTTCCTGATACTCCTGTTCTGGGATGATTTCAGCTTCATCTTTTTCGGCCTGAAGTTTAAGGAGCTCCAGTTTTAGCGCTTCGAGCTCTTTCTCTATCTTCTCAATGCGACTGACGAGTATGTGAACGCTCTCTGCCATATTCCCACCGCTTGATTTATTCGCTCTTCCTACTAAAAAGGTTGCGAGGAAAAAATAGGGAAACTTCATCCCTCATGCGGGAAGAAGACGACCTTTCCGGTCTTGCCAGCGCGCATAAGCTCAAAGGCTTCCTCGAACTTATCGAAGCCCTTGTACTTGTGGGTGATTATCGGGTCGAGATTGAGCTTTCCGCTCTGGATGAGGCTTGAAACGGTGTACCAGGTCTCCCAGAGGTGCCTTCCCGTTATGCCGTGGATTTCAAGTGCCTTGAAGATTATGAGGTTGTTGAAGTCCAGCGTAACGTCCCGCGGGAAGAGGCCGAGAAGAGAAACCCTTCCACCCGGAGTTACGGCCTTAAGACCCTGCTCAAGAGCCTTCGGTGCTCCGCTGAACTCAAGGAAGACCTCAACTCCAGCGCCGTCTGTTATGCTCATGACAACCTCAACCGGGTCCTCCTCAAAGGGGTTGACGACGTAATCTGCTCCAACTTTCTTGGCCAGCTTCCTCCTGTATTCGCTCGGCTCGCTCACGATGACTGGATAGGCGCCACTTGCCTTCGCCACGGCTATTCCGAGAAGTCCCAGAGGACCGGCTCCGGTTATGAGGGTGCTCCTCCCCGCTATCGGACCAGCTAAAACGGTATCAACGGCGTTTCCAAGGGGTTCTTGTAGAGTGGCATATTCCGGTTTCATGCCCTTTGGATTTTTCCAAGCGTTTCTAGCTGGAACTATTGCATAAGTTGCAAAGACACCATCGGTATCGACGCCAAAAATCTTCGTGTTTTGACAGACGTGGTAGCGGTTGTGCCTACAGGCATAGCACTTGCCACAAACGATGTGGGTTTCAGCACTTATATAATCACCTACTTCCAGCGTATCAACTCCGGGGCCGACCTCAACAACTTCTCCAGCCACTTCATGACCCATAATCTGGGGCGGCTTTATTCTGCTCTGCGCCCACTCGTTCCACTCGTAGATGTGTAAATCGGTTCCACAGATGCTCGTTGCGAGAACCTTTATGAGAACCTCCCCCGGGCCGGGCTTTGGAACGTCAACTTCAACAAGCTCAGCACCATAAGAGGGTTTTGTCTTCATGATAGCAGGCATCTTTTCGCCCATGGCAATCATCTCCTTAACCTTACAATGGAAATCTAAACGGGAGCGATATAAACCTTTTGTGCTCACTGGAAATTTAAAGGACGTTGTTGAACATGATTGTGTAGCTACATATGCACAAACAAGTGCACATAGAAAATACTAATCGGAAACCTTATATCTACTATTCTGACAAAAAAGCTTAGAGGGGTAGCAATGGCAGTGATAGTCGTAACGGGACGAGGGGGAGCTGGCAAAACTACCACAACAGCTAACCTCAGCTCTTATCTTGCCATGAAAGAGTATCGAGTTCTGGCCGTTGACGGTGACCTCTATCTTCCTAACCTCGGTTTTCATTTCGCCCTTGACACGGTCAAATATACCGTCCACACCCTCCTGAAGAATCCCGATATTGACCCGGAATGGGCAATATACCGGCACAAAGAAACCGGCGTTTACGTGATGCCGGGAAGCACACAGCTTCAGGACGTTCTCGGAATTTCTCCCAGAAGGCTCGTTGATATTCTTGAGCGGGTGAAATACAAGTTTGGAGTCGTTTTTGTTGACTCTCCAACAGGAGTTCCCTTCGACACGCTCCCAACTTTTCAGGTCGCTAATTACCAGCTCATAGTCGTCGAAATAGAGCGCTCTCCAATTTACTCCTTCGAGACGATGGTGAAAAACGAAATTGAAAAGCTCAAGGCCCTTGGCGAGAAGTACAACCTCAACATCGGCGTCGTTCTGAACAAGGTTCGCGAGAGCGCCGACGTGGTTGACAAGATAATTGAGGCCATAGAAGAGGATCTGGACGTCCCGGTTCTTGGATGGGTTCCCTTCGACTACAACGTTCCTGAGTCAATCAACGTCGGAATTCCAATAATCAAATATCTCCCTAACAGCGATGCCGCGATTGCCTTTAAAGAGATAGGTGAAGTTCTTGAGGAATGGATTTTTGGCTGATTCTGGGGGTGTTAAAATGAAGTTTGAGGAGCTCGTTGAGAAGGTCGTTAATGGAGAGATAAAGCTCCATCAGGTCGAGAAGTACACCGACAAGAGAACCGCAACGGAGGTAAGGAGGAAGGCCCTCGAGAGGAAGCTCGGAGTAAAGCTTGAGCACATCGGTCACTACTCGATAGACCCCGAGCAGGTTATCGGCAGGAACATTGAAAACATGATTGGCGTCGTCCAGATACCTATGGGTGTTGCTGGACCGCTCAAAATCAACGGAGAGTACGCAAAAGGCGAGTTCTACATCCCACTCGCGACGACTGAAGGGGCACTCGTTGCCAGCGTCAACCGCGGTTGCTCCGCTTTAACGGAAGCTGGAGGTGTAAAAACAACGCTCATAGACGACAAGATGACGCGCGCTCCGCTCCTCAAGTGTCCCGACGCGAGGAGAGCGAGGGAAGTCGCGGAATGGGTCAAGAACAACATCGACTACCTCCAGGAGAATGCGGTAAGCAAGGTTACCAGACACGGGAAGCTCCGGAGTGTTAAGCCCTTCATAGTCGGCAACAACCTTTATCTGCGCTTCGAGTTCGAAACCGGCGACGCGATGGGCATGAACATGGTAACGATAGCGAGCGAGGAGATAATGAAGGTCATCGAAGAGAAGTTCCCCGATGTGAGGTATCTGGCCCTCTCTGGCAACCTCTGCGTTGACAAGAAGCCGAACGCGACCAACTTCATCCTTGGAAGGGGCAAGACGGTCATAGCGGAGGCGATAATACCTAGGGAGATAGTCGAGAGAAAGCTGAAGACAACGCCGGAACTAATAGCCGAGGTCAACTACCGCAAAAACCTCGTCGGTTCGGCTCAGGCGGGTTCCTACGGCTTCAACGCGCACTTCGGCAACATCGTCGGTGCAATCTTCCTCGCCACTGGACAGGACGAGGCCCAGATAACTGAAGGTTCGCATGGCATAACTTTAGCCGAGGTCACCCCCGAGGGAGACCTCTACATAAGCATAACCATGCCGAGCCTCGAAATCGGAACCGTCGGCGGGGGAACGAGGGTTCCAACACAGAGGGAAGCGCTCTCGATTATGGGCGTGGCCGGTGGTGGAGAGCCGGCGGGAACAAACGCCAAGAAGTTCGCCGAGATTGTGGCGGGTGCTGTTCTGGCGGGAGAACTTTCGCTCCTCGCGGCGATAGCGGCGAAACACCTCGCGAAGGCCCACAAGGAGCTCGGACGCTAAAGGGAAACCCTTACCACCTTACCCTTCTTTTCCGAGACCTCGTACATCTTTCTGACCATTTTTTCGCTCAGTTCGGTCATCATGTGCCTGCCTTTGGATTCTTCCCCCAAAAACTGCTCAACCGTCGTGAAAATGACACCAAGGAGAAGGGCTCCCCACAGGCCCGCATGGAAGTAGGCCGAAAGGGAACCTACGACCAGTGTGGCAACGCCGTCTATCAGCAGACGCCATTTTCGGGCTTTTCGCTTCCATCCTCTATCGCTCAGCCTTTCAAGGTCGTTCTCGGCAAGGGCCCTGAAAAACTCTCCAAGTCCCCTCTTAGGAACGACGAAAACTCTGGGCAGGGTTTCGTTAATTAGGATTAGGTCTCCCTTGACGGGGAGGACGAAGACGTAACGATTGCTCCCCCTGACATCAACCACCAGCAAACCCTCGTTCTTTCCGGGAACTGGGACTATTGAAAAGCTCTCGGGTGAAGGGTTCTTGAACTCGAAAGCTGAGGGAAAAACCTCCCTAACCATCTCGGGGAAAACGTTCAGCTCGTAGTACAGGATAGGCACGGCGTTTATGAACCTCATCGAAGAGAAAACAACTTCACGCTTTAAATGACTTTCGCATCAGGCTGGTAAAACAGGTTTTTAAAGAAGACACACGAACATCAGGGAGGGGATGATGACCAATTTCCCTCACTCCGAGGTGTGACGAGGAGCCGATGCTCTGACCCGCTTCCTCTTTTTGTAGCCTCTCTTAAAGTTCTCAATAACCCCCGAGAGCAAGAAAAGAAGGGCCACATATGAGAAGACCTCATTGAGGGCATCGTTTTTGTAGCCAAAATAGCCGAGAAGAATTGCCACGCCCCAGAGGACGGCCTGGACAACGTTTATAACAGTATTGAACCGGGATTTCTTCACGCCCAGGATTTCCTCCGCCACGTTCTTAAGTCCGCCCTCCCGAGAAACGAGGAACTCGTAAACCTTCCCACCAAGTTCGTATTCCCCCGGGGCAACATACACGGCCTTGGGGGTTTTCACGACGGTTATTTTTGGACTCGAATACGCCACCTGAAGAAGGGCATCCTTTAGTGCTTCAACATCGGGTGAAAAAAGGGCAATGTAATTCCTGAGGGTTCCTTTCACATTGTCTTTGTCGAGCTCGTGGTAATAGACCACAAACTTCGCTTTGACCATGATAAGGAGTAAGAAAGAGACCTTAAAAGATTAACCTTTGCTCGCCTCCTGAATCTTCTTCCTGACGAGCTGGCTGACGAGCTTACCGTCCGCCCTGCCACGTAGCTTCGCCATTGCCCTTCCCATTATCATGCCCATCGCTCCCATCCCCTTGGCCTTTATGACGTCGATGTCGGCTTTGACGACCTCGTCGATGATTTTCTCGACCTCGTCTTCACTCAGGAGCGTTAGACCCTTTTCCTCTGCAACCTGCTCGGCCGTCTTCTCCGGGTGCCTGGCGAGTTCCTTGAAAATCTCCTCAAAGGCCTCCTTTGCAATCCTGCCGTTGAGGTAGAGCTCAAAGGCCTCCCTGATGTGCTCCTCGGTTATCTTCTCTATCGGAACCTCCTTCTTAAGCCCCTTGAGAACAACCACGAGGATTGAAGCAACCAGCGATGGCTTTATGCCCTTTTTCACGAGCTCCTCAAAGAGCTCATCGCGCTCGTCGTTGACGAGGGTTTCAGCCAGGCTCCTGTCAATCTTGTACTCCTTCACGAAGCGCTCAACCCTTTCCTGTGGCAACTCCGGAAGGTTCGCCCTAATCCTCTCCTTCTCCTCCGGCGGGATGAAAATCGAGGGTATGTCCGTTTCAGGATACATTCTCGCTTTACCCGGGAGGGGACGCATGTACTGAGTATTGCCGTCCGGCAAAGCCCTCCTCGTCTCCTCTGGAACGCCCTCTATCGCTTCTCTAGCGCGCTTGATTACCTCGCGAAGGGCTTTCTTGGCGGTTTCCTCCTCCGCGGCGACAAGAACGAACGCGTCTTCTTCGTCAAGGTTAAGTTTTTCGATGATTGCATTAACCTCTTTTTCTGTAATTCCATAGTTCGGTAGTTCATCAATGTGGAAGATTCCCCTCACGTACTTTTTGGCCCTGTCTGCCATCTCAGTCCCAAGTCTCCTGCCCGGCTGGATTTCCCTGCCTATAAGCCCGCGGAACTTCGGCAACTTAACGGCAAGAACCTTCCCGCCTTTCTTTATCATCCGGGCTATTATCTTTGATTCAGTGTTCCTAAAGACGTCGGTAACGTCGTAGAATTCCTCCTTGATGTCATCTGGCTTAACGCCCCTCGCGTGAAGCTCGTCGCGGATTTTGAGAAGGTTGAGCTGTCTTTCAACCTCGCGCTCGATGATGAGGGGAATCATGTCCAGCTCCTGGACGCCTTTAATCTCGACGCGAGCGCCACCTTTAATTGAGACGTTCAAATCCTGCCTTATCGTTCCGAGACCGCGCTTGACCTTTCTCGTTGCCCTTAGAGCATCGCCTATGTACTTCGCGACTACTTTAGCCTGCTCTGGGTGGTGTATGTCAGGGGTTGTGCTTATCTCAACCAGCGGGATTCCGAGGCGGTCGAGGCGGTAGATTACCTCCTTCTCCTTCCTCTCGACTATCCTACAGGCATCCTCCTCAAGGCATATCGTCGGGATTCCAACGCTCCCCCAGGGAGTATCAACCCTACCGTCGAGCGCTATTATCGCCGTTCTTTGAAAACCTGAAACGTTCGAGCCGTCTATGACTATTTTACGCATGAAGTGAACTTCATCAACGGGCTTTGCGTTGAGGAGGTAGGCAATCTGAAGCGAAACTTCAAGGGCTTCCCTGTCGGGTCCCCTCGGCGGTTCCTCATCCATGTAAACCAAATCGCTTAGCTCGTAGTTGCCCTCGTAGATGTATTTTCTTCCCTTCTTGAATTCCTCCAGAGCAGCGGGGTCAATTTCCCCTAGCTCGCTCATAGTGGGCCTTAAGCGTCTTTCAAAGGTGAAGTCAACCTTCTCGGTCAGCTCGCTCGGAACGGGTGAAAACAGCTTTTTAGTATCGAGTTGCCTGTGAATCTCAAGGCCGACCTTTAGGCCGAGCTTTTCGTAATCGAACTTCTCGGTCATCTCAACACCTCCAGATTGGTTCTCAAAAAGTCATCGTCAAATGTCGCAATCTTTCTTATCCCGTAATACTCACAGGCAGAGGCAATCAGAGAGTCGTTTGGTAGGAGACCAAACTTAACCCGTATTTCACGGGAGAGACGTACGACTTCCCATGTCTCATCGAGGAAAGTCAATGCGTTTGACGCTAGGAGTAAATCCAAGAGTTCATCAAAGGTAGCCACTGGTTTGTACAGCTCTGGACTCTTGGTAAGCTCTTTTCTCAGGGAGTAGAACTTGTAGCTTCCCCTTAGCTTTGCGTAGTTCCTCGCAAGTAGCTGAAAGACGACCTCACCGTATATTGTAGGGGTTATTGCAAGGTGATACTCACTAACCAGGCGTTCCATTAGCTTGATTCCACGCTCTTCACCAAGCAAGTAGTCTATCCAGACGTTTGAGTCAACCATTACTGGCTCTCTTGAGAACGTACTCATGGTAGGCCTCCTCCCAATCAATTTCTTGGGCTTCTCTGAGCTCTCTAAGGATTCCCGCGTATTTCTTTATAATCTCCCTAGGGTTTGTTACCACTACCTCCACTTCGGTCCCCTCGGGCAGGTTAACGTCATCGAGGGGCTTAAAGACGCCGTTTTTGTAAACGGCCCGGATTCCCATTACAATCACCTCAGGAAGGTGTCAAACCTCGTGTAGGGCGTTATCTCGCCGGCGTAGTTGGTGAGCATCATCTTTCTCACTTCATCGAGGTCATTGGTGTGGCCGAGAACCCACATCAGCTTGACGTAGGCAGTCTCAGGCAACATGTCCTCGCAGGGAATCGCTCCAGCCTTAAGGAGCTTTCTCCCGTTGGAGTAGACGTTCAGGTTCACCCTTCCGTAGAGGCACTGGCTCGTTACGCAGACCGCTACACCCTCCTCAACGGCGCGCTGGACGTGGGGTATGAAATCCTGAGGAACGTGACCGAGGCCCGTTCCCTCGATGACAACTCCCTTATAACCCCTATCAACGAGGAAATCTAGTATCTCACCGCTTATTCCCGGGTAGATTTTGAGGATTGCAACTTTTTCCTCCATCTTGCCGTCCACTTCGACTTCCCCTTCGCTCCTCTTTCTGTAATCGCTCCTAAGGAACTCTATCTCATCCTTAGGCCATACCCTGGCTATTGGGACGTCGTTTATACTCCTGAATGCATCTCTCCTGCTCGTGTGCATCTTCCTTACCTTAGTTCCGCGATGAGCCAAGCAGTAGGTGTCGCTCGTTTCTCCATGCATAACCACCATAACCTCAGCAACTTCGCTGGTTGCCATCCTCACGGCACAGGTAAGGTTCATGGCGGAGTCACTGCTCGGCCTGTCGGAGCTCCTCTGCGCTCCAACGAGAACGACCGGCTTTGTGAGGTTCCTGAGCATGAAGCTCAATGCAGAGGCGGTATAGCCCATAGTGTCCGTTCCGTGGGCAATAACAACTCCATCCTCGCCGGAGTTGAGGGCCTTAGCCACTTCCTCTGCTATCTTAATCCAATAGGCCGGTTTCATGTCCTCGCTGAGGATGTTCATTATGAGCTTCGGAGTAACGTTGGCCATCTCAAAAATCTCGGGAACAGCTTTAGCGAGTTCTTCAGCGGTGAAGGCCGGGTGAACGGCACCGGTCTTGTAGTCTATTCTACTCGCTATCGTTCCTCCAGTTCCAAGGATTGTAACGTTGGGAAGGCCCTCCTTCCTAGGAAGGACTTCTTGGAAGACCATTTTCGGCTTTTCAACGGCCTTCTCAAGTATCTCAACGCTCTCAATGGCGTCGATAAGGATTCCGACGTTGTAGCCGTTGTCGAGCTTTATGGTAAGCGTTTCCCCGGGAGAAAGCTCGTAGGGGGGCATTACAAGACCTTCAAACGTAATCCGCTCGTTTCCCTCCCTCTTGACGACTCTGATTAGGTCTCCAACCTCGAGACCATGCTTTTTCATGAACTCCTCAACCTTCCTCATAAGCATCCCCTCGTTTTGTCACTGAAAGAAAATAGGGACGGGGTTTTATAGGGCTTTCCCAGGTCAGCGGGCCTTTATCATGAACCTCGGCTCCTCAATCCACTCGGACTTACAGCGAGGACAGCGTGATGGAATGTTAATTTCAGGCTTAAAGCGGAAGCCACACTTCCTGCATTCCGCGGGCTTAACCAGAAGAACCTTGCCCTCGCGTTTTAAGATTTTTTGAATGGCCTTTAAATCCTCTATGATTAACTTTTTGCTCCCCTTTCCCCTGATTCCGAGGACCTGGGCTAGCTCGCTCACGGAGTAGTCCCTCTCCTCCAAAAGGCTTATTATCCGTTCCCTTCGAGTGGCCATCGGGAGAAGTTGGAAGGGGAGATAAAAAGCTTTAGGGTGGGAACATGATAATCGAAAAGACCGAAAAAGTCCTTGAAAACCATGAACTCTGCAACCACTGCCTCGGGAGGCTCTTCGCAAAACTCGGGAAGGGAACAAACGAGGACAGGGGAAAGGCGATAAGGTTCGTCCTCAACATGGAACGCTCGGCCAGAGGTCTGGCTCCAATAGATGAGCCGGAAAAATGCGAGCTTTGTGGAAACGTCTTCGAAAGGATTCCATTCCTCGTTGAGAGAATGATTGAAATCTCAAAGGGAGTAGAGTTCGATACGTTTCTGGTTGGTTCCCGCTTCCCTGAGGAAATCAGGGAGAAAGAGCATTCCGTCTGGGAAGAGTTTGGTATCGAGACGGCCGAACCAATTAACAGGGAGTTCAACAGGGAGTTGGGAAAGGCCTTTGGACTGGCAACTGGTAAGGAGACATCCAGGAACCCGGACGTTGTCTTCATCGTTGAGCCGTATTCAGGTAAAGTTGAGCTTCAAATCAACCCGGTTTACGTCTACGGCCGTTACAGAAAGCTCGTGCGCGGGATTCCCCAGACTCCCTTACCAGATTTCGAGGACAGCGTTGCCTCGATAATCTGCAAGGCCTTTTCAAAGGCCTTCGAGGGGAAGTGCATCTTCAAAGGGGCGGGAAGAGAGGACGTTGATGTTCGCATGCTCGGCAATGGAAGGCCATTCATCGTTGAGGTGAAGCGTCCAAAACGGAGGAAGGTTGACCTGGAAAAAATAGCGGAGGAAATAAACTCAAGCGGTAAAGTCGAGGTTCTGAACCTTCGCTTCGTTTCACCCAAGGAAGCAGAGGAAGTCCTCACAAAGAATCACCGCAAGGAATACCTTGCCCTTGTCTTTGTGGAGGAAGGCGTAACTCCCGAGGAAGCTGAGGAGGTTGCAAGGAAGCTCAGGGGTCTGGAAATCCACCAGAGGACTCCCTGGCGCGTCAGAAAAGCTCGGGCCGATAAGGTGAGGGTTAGAAAGGTTTACGAGGCAGAGGCAAAATGGCTCGATGAGAAACACTTTGAGCTACGCCTAGTTACTGACGGTGGCCTCTACATAAAAGAGCTGGTTTCCGGGGACAGGGGAAGGACGAGGCCGAGCGTCAGCGATTTGCTCGGAAAGAAAGCCTGGTGCGAAAGGCTTGACGTCCTTAATATACTCGACTGAGGGCAAGTTTTATAAATTTGAGAGCGAGGGTTTTAGTGATTCCCAGGGGGTTAGTCCTAAGTCTAAACGGAGCGAAAAGCGTTCCCCCTTGAAAAATCCCATATCGTAAACTTGAGTTTGCCCGTTAGGGCCGTAAAAGCTGAGAGGTGGTGAAAATGGTTCAGAAAGCGCACAGTTTTAGGAGGAAGACCCGCGGAAAGCTCAGCAAGAAGCCGAGAAGGAGGGGCCTTCCCCCGCTCACGAGGTTCCTTCAGGAGTTTGAAGTCGGGCAGAAGGTTCACATCGTCATAGAGCCGAGCTACCACAAGGGCATGCCCGACCCGAGGTTCCACGGAAGGACCGGAACCGTCGTCGGCAAGCGTGGCGACGCCTACATAGTCCAGATAAGGGACGGGGGCAAGGTTAAGACCTTCTTCATACACCCTGTTCACCTCAGGCCGCAGAAGGGATGAGCATGATAGGCAGGAAAAAGCTCGGGGAGCGGTATCTGACCATAGCTGAAACCAAGGAGCTCCTCGAGCGCAGGAAGGAAGAGGGAATGAAAGAGAACCCAGAGGAGCCCATGTTCTACGAGGCCAGGCTTAGCCTTGAGCACGCCGAGAAGTTCGCCAAGCTCAGCCCCGAGAAGGCAAGGGAACTCAAGGAGAAACTCATGGAGCTCTTCGACTGGATTGACGACAGGATAGCCTCGAAGATAGTGGACATCCTGCCTGAGGATTACCTCGATATCAGGGTAATCTTCGCCAAGGAGGATTACATGCCCTCGCCCGAGGAGGCCAAGGAAATAGTTAAGCTGGTCGATGAATACCGGCCCCTCGACTGATTTTTCTCCTTTTCTTGGAGTGAGGAAAGTATAAAAACTCCTGACCAAAATAAGTTCTGGGGGAGAGAGAATGGATAGGTACAGGAGACATTCCTACCGCGAAAGCCTCGAGAAAAAGAGGCGGAACGTTGAATATGAGGAATACGCTTACGTGCTCGACTACCTTCCCGAAGGATACCTTGACCTCTCGACGGGGAGGCGAAGCGGGAAGCCAGTTGCCCAGGTCCTCGGTGAGAAGGCCTTCACGCTCCTCGAGGTCACCCCGAAGGAGGATTTGATGCTTTACGAGAGGGTTTTCATAGGTAAAGGCAACAGGGACAAAATCCTGCTCATCAACAGGAAGATAACTTACAACGACCTTACCGATACAGCCAAGGCCGAGCTTCCCTACGTTGTTGAGGAAATTGTTAAGAACAACGAGGAAAGGTTCGTCCAGTTCTTTAACGTCGCACCACCGATAACCAACAGGCTCCACAGCCTGGAGCTTTTACCGGGAATAGGAAAGAAGCACATGTGGGAAATCATCGAGGAGAGGCAGAGGGAGCCGTTTAAGAGCTTTGAAGACCTTAAAAAAAGGGTTAAAGGCCTGCCCGACCCAGTCAAGATGATAGCCAAGAGAATCGTTGATGAGCTCCAGGACAAGGACCGTTACAAACTCTTTGTCGGCCACAGGAGGATTTTTAGGGGATGAGGGACAAGCTCTTCTCCCTTATTTACAAATACAACCTCAGACCCAACCGGGACCTCGGACAGAACTTCCTTATCGTGCCGGACATAATAGAGCGAAACGTTGAGAGAGCTGAAATCAGTGAGAAAGACACGGTCTTGGAGATAGGGCCCGGGCTCGGGGTTCTCACAAAGGAACTCGCCGAAAGGGCCGGAAAGGTCTACGCCATCGAGAAGGACAGGAGGATTATTGAGATTCTCAGGAAGGAGTACGACTGGCCCAACGTCGAGCTGATTGAAGGTGACGCCGTCAAGGTCGAGTGGCCCGACTTTGACAGGATGGTCTCAAACCTCCCCTATCAGATTTCCTCCCCGGTTACGTTCAAGCTTTTGAGACACGACTTTGAGAGGGCGGTTTTGATATACCAGCTTGAGTTCGCAGAGAGAATGGTTGCCAAGCCTGGCGATAAGAACTACTCACGCCTCTCCCTGATGGTGCAGGCAAAGGTCAACGTTGAGCTCGTCGAGAGGATTGGCAAAGGCGCCTTCTGGCCGAGACCCAAGGTTGATTCAGCCGTTGTCGTGATTGAACCAAAGCCGAAAGACGAGCGTATAGAGCTCGATGAGAATCTCGTGAGGGCCCTCTTCCAGCACAGGAGGAGCACCGTCGCCTCTGCCCTTAAGAAGTCGGCCCACATGCTCGGGATTGACAAGAGAAAGCTAAAAGCCATGAAGGACGTTCTTAACTCGGTTCCCCACGCTGAGAGGAGGGTTTTTCAGCTTTCACCTGGGGATGTAAAGGAGATAGAGACTTATTTAGCGAAGGAGGGAATTATAGGGGCTCCTTCCCGGTGAGCTCACGGTAAAGTTCCCTTAGGAGGTTTCTGTTTGTGTTTTCATAATTCCGTATATTGAGCAAGACTGCCTTGGAATCACCTGAAAGGGAGCCCTCAAGTTTTTCTAGGATTCGGTCGAAGAGCTCCTCAACCTGAAGGAGGTACTCGATAATCTCACCGACGTTTCTGGAATAGACAAGCTTCCAGAGCCTATCCTTCAGGATTCTCGGGCCGGGGGCTTTGATGGCCGGCGGTTCTATTGGCTTCCCCGGAAAGAGCTCGTGGAATAGGTTAACATATTCCTCGGCCCTCTTCAGTGAGTTCTCGTAGAGGATCTTGAAGAGCTTAGGAACCCTCTCATCCCAGGTGACCTCCATGCTCAGTTCGTAGAGTTCGTGGTATAGCTCTGCCCGTTTTAGCTCCTGGGAAATCAGGTGGGAGAGAACGCCCTCGGGCCCGAGTCTGGAAAGCTCATCAACAACGTCATCAACCCACTGGGGCATGGCTCCCCTGTCCATAGGTAATCCCCAACGCTATAGGCCGATTGGTTTTTAAAACCCATCGGGGAGTTGGTGCCATGAAGGTTGTTCTCATAGACGGCTACACCGATGAACCGGCAGGCTTGGGTGTTCCTCCGTATCTCGGAATCTACCCTAGATACGCCCACGGGGCCGTGAGAAAGGCCCGAAAGGACGCGCAGGTGTTTTACCTCACAATAGACGACCTGAGGGCCACGTTTCTGGGGGAAAAAGGTATAGCTACGAAGAACAAAACCCCCAACTTCCCCGCGGTTAGGGAGATACTTGAAAAGGCCGATGTAGTTGTTTACATCGGCGGTCTTCATACGCCTGGCAAATACCTCTCCGCCGTTCCGGGGAGCGTTGAGGAGATAGCCCGCTTCATAAGGGATTTGAAGGCTGTTAAAATCCTCGGCGGGCCGGCATTTATGGGCTCCGCATCGATGGGTGGAATCAGAATTACGAGCAGGGAGCTCCAGCTGGCGGAAAGCGTCTTTGACCACGTGGTTTACGGAGACCTTGAGGCCTTTCTATTCGACTACCTGAGAAATCCAAAGGACGCCAACCCCCTAAGGTTTCGAACCTACGAAGAGCTACGCGATTACGCAATCCTCGGTGCCGAGGTCGTCAGGCAGTTCCCGGACTTTCCTGACTTCGTGATAGTCGAGATTGAGACCCAGCGTGGCTGTCCAAAGGCGATGGGCATAGGCGGTTGCTCCTTCTGCACAGAACCGGTTCGCTATAGAGTTGTCGAGGACAGACCGGTTGAGGATGTGGTTGCCGAGGTGAAGGCCCTCTACGACCTTGGAGTGAGACACTTCCGGGTTGGAAGGCAGAGCTGTATCTTCTCGTACATGGCGAAACCGAACGGCAGGGTTCCGGTTCCAAATCCAGAGGCAATAGAAAAGCTCTTTGCCGGAATACGCTCCGTTGCTCCCGAGGTTAAAACGCTCCACGTCGACAACGCCAACCCAGCAGTGATAGCCAACTATCCCGAGGAGAGCATACGGATTGCAAAGGCCCTCATAAAATACGGCACGCCGGGAAACGTTGTGGCTTTTGGCCTCGAGAGCGCTGATCCAAAGGTGGCCAAGCTCAACAACCTGAACGCGACCGCAGAGGAGACCTACGAGGCCGTTAGGATTCTCAACGAGGTCGGCGCGAGGAGGGGCTACAATGGGATGCCGTGGCTTCTGCCCGGGATAAACATAATCTTCGGCCTTCCGGGAGAGACAAAAAAGAGCTACGAAATAACCTTCCAGTTCCTTAAGAGGCTCCTCGACGATGGCCTCATGGTGAGGAGGATAAACATCCGGCAGGTGGTTGTCTTTCCCGGAACACCCCTGTGGCACATGAGGAGCAAGGTTAAAACTGAGAAGCACAAAAGGCTAATCCAGCACTACAGACACAAGATAAGGCACGAGATTGATTTGCCGATGCTCAAACGGGTCGTCCCTGTCGGGACCGTCCTGAAGGACGTTCGGGCGGAGGTTTTCGACAACGGGCTGACCTATGGGAGGCAGATTGGGAGCTACCCACTCATCGTTGGGATTCCAAAGCAAATCCAATTAAACAGGTTCTACGACGTTCTCATAGTTGACCATGGCTTCAGGAGCATTACCGGAATTCCTGTTCCAGTAAATATCAACCGAGAAAGCCCCAAGACCCTGGAACTTATTCCGGGAATCGGGAGGAAAACTGCCATCAAAATCCTCGCAAAGAGGCCCTTCAAGAGCGAGGACGAGTTTTTCAACCTCATCGGAGATGACAAAAGGGAAATACTGGGAGGAAAAATCAGCCTGTAGCCGAAACTATCTGGGGATTCTTCCCCTCAGGCCATTTGAACCCTATTATGTTCTCGATGAGGACTATCTCAGCACGAAGGGTCTCGTCGGTTTTGCCCTCTATCACTAGGAGGCCTTTTCTGGGAGCATAAACGCAGTTGCATTTTGCTCCCTCAGCCGGGCCTATGAGGAGCACCGTCAGGACTTTGTCGTTCCCCAGAGCACCCCTGCCAATGTCGAACTTCGTCCAGAAGCTTAGGTAAGCGATATCGTGCCTGAGCTGGGTCTGTTCGTAGGCATATTCCTTTGCACTGGTGTTGTTGTAACCCTTGGATTTAGCCAGCAGGTAGTAGTTCATTGAGAATATGCTTGAAACCAGTGCGGAAATTTCCGTAACTGCGGCCGTTCTAAACTGACAACTTCCGGGATATAACTGTGGATTTGATTTACATTCCTGAACACTAGGGTTTCCAATAACTATAACGAACTTGTCATACACACTCCTTAACGTAATGTTAAGGTCAACCTCCGGACTACCTGTTATGTAGCTCTTGAGCGTTATGTTAAACACCTTTGAGCCCGGTGGGAGTGATTTTCGAGCGCTCTCATATTGGGCAGGGCTCAAAACATAGAACTGGCCCCCCGAATACAGCACTATGTAGTGAGACTCTCCCTTGGGAGCTCCTGGATTTAGGACTGCAGAAAACTTCGAATAGCCGTAGAGAACATAAGAAACAGGCGTCAACACGACGAGCAGAACAATGATTAAAGCAACTATCTTTCTGCTCATTCAGAAAACCTCCCAAGTAAGAAACGAGAATGAAAAGAGAAGAGAGCTCACTCCTTCGCGAGCTCCGCAATGTACTTCATGAGTGCCTCAGCGGCAACCCTGGTTTCGTTCCTGGTGGCACCAGCGACTATGACAACGTCGTAGCCGCCGAGAGCCTTCGGAAGGTACTCGACGTCACCGGGGCTCTTGTACCAGTCAACCTTACTGATGTTGTGCTCAACAAGGTACTTGGTGACGCTGTTGGCGACAGGACCGCCGACAAGGATAAGGTTGCTTCCTGGGTCGCTAATGTTGATCTCGTAGTCCATGTAGACTATCGGCTGGGTAACCGGCTTGGGCACGATTGTGGTTGTGTAGATTCCCTCAATGGTGTAAGCGCTGTCAGGAAGCTGGTCACCGACCTTGAGCTCCTTCTCTATGACCTTGCCCTCCTTCTCCTTGAGGCAGATGTAGGCGTAGGCAACTATGAATTCCTTGCCTTTGGGAGCAGTGACGAACTCGCCACTGGCGGGGTTGTAGTACTCGGTGTAACCCTTCTGGACGTACTTGTACTTGAGGTCGTAGACGCCGAAGACGTCAATTGGGTTGCCCTCGAGGGTCTTGTCGTTGACGAGTGTTATGTTGGTGATGTATCCATCATTTGTTTTAACGGTAGCGTTCCATCCTTCGGCCGGGTGGAAGACCGGACCGAGAACCTGGATGTCATATTCAGCGGAAATACTGGCAATGATGTGGTTGTCGATACCAACGAAGGTGTCCTCGAGGGTAAGCACGAGGTCGGCCCTGTTGCCAGCGGCAGCAAGGCTGTCGTAGGTCTCGACCTGGCCGTTCTCCTCGAGGAAGTAGACTGACTCGCCCTTGTTGAGGATAACCTGACCGGTCTGGGCACCTGTGGCAGCGTCCTTGACTATGACGAGAGCCCTCGTCTCCTGGAGGTTGATGTCGAGGACAGTAACGACCCAGTTGGTTCCTGGTATGGTCTTGCTCTGGCCAACTTCATACCACATGGGGTTGTCGGCTGGGATCATGCCAGCGGTGAAGGTGTCGTTTCCAACCTCAAGGACGTGATAGCTCTGACCAAACACTGTAAAGTCCATTCCAGCGCTAACTCCCGGGAAGACCTCGCTGACTATAGTTCCACCGTTTGCTGCAACTTCCTCGGCATCGCCGATGTAGTACTTAGTAACGTTTTTGGTTATCTCTGTAGTGCCCCACTCTGGCTTGCCAAGAGTAATTTTCTCTGTGGTAGTAACGCTGTAGTTGTAGAGGACGTAGTCAACGAGTATGTTGAGCTTACCGGGAGCAACGACGAGGTCAGCCTTCTTCGGCGGAGCGGTCATGTTCCATTTAGTGGGGTCAAGGCTCTTGAGCTCGGGGTTAGCAATCGTAACGTGCCAGTCAACGCTGTACTTGCCAGCCTTGTCCTTTCCGGTCAGGGTAACGGGAACCTCAAAGGCGCTCTCCCACTCGGTGTAGTTTGCGGTAAAGGCAGCACCGTTCCACCAGTAGTCAGCCGGAAGCTGGTCGTAGCTGGTGGCCCAGCTGGTTATGTTGCTTATTCCGTGGTCAACAGTTATAGTTGTGTAGTTGTAAGCGTAAATTGTCCACATAGCCTCGGTAGCGGGAGGAATGACCTCTTTAACCTTAACGTATGCGTTCTGAGCTTCAACCTGCTGGGTTGTGTAGAGCAGGCTTCCAAGGGCAACGGCTATGTCAGCGGCGCTCGCAACATCCATAGCAGCGGCATTGCTTCCAACCACGATTTTAACGTTCGGAGTACCATCAGACTTAACGAAGAAGCTCTTCGGAATGTTCGGAACAGTGGTAGCACTGGCAAAGCCTATGGTTGCACCAATCATTGCGGCACCAACGGCGAGTGCCGCGATCTTCTTCACCTTCATTTCACAACACCTCCTTAAGTTGTTGGGCTAAAGCCCCATCTAAGTGTTGTCACTGTCATTTGGGACTCAAAGGGTATATATACTTTTCGCTTTCAGACCCTTTCACTGACCGAAAAAAGCTCGCCAATTGCCGTAAATGATAAAAGAAAGCTTAACTAAATGCCTATGGCAAATTCGCCTTTTGCCGATAATATCATTGGTTCGATATCAGAGCCCGCCTAACAGGCCTGCTGGTAAGCTCATTAACAAAGCCACCAATGTCAGTCAATGCGTTCTGAAGCTCTCCTGCGGTTACGTCTATTATCTCCGGCTCGATTATGGATATTGCAACGGGTGCATACTTTCCAACAAGCTGGAACAGTGTCTCGAAAGTAGACAGAAGCTCTACCGCCAGAAGCCCCTTAAACTCTCCAGCCTCTTCAGAGCCCTCAACAGCCAGCACGTTTATCAGGCATCCCTCTATTGAAAGCGCCTTTTTCATGATCTCTTCAACTGATTCCTTGTCTTTGCCTGAAACTTCGATTACAAGACGATAACGGATAAGCCTGTCGTCGAGAATCATTGACTCAATCTCCTCCCTTGAGTAGCCAATCCTGGGCTCTGGAACGTCGCTAAGGTCAGGATACGCCGCAAGACTTCCAAACCTGTTCATTAACTTCCCCATTACGAGTGCAACTTCACCAAGGACTTTCATAAGTTCCTTTGAGTCTAGCTCCAATTTTCCAGGGGAGAGAATCTCCACAATGGCGGGTCCGTATTTTAGAACGGCCCTGACGAGTTCGCCAAAAGTCCCCGCTACCTTTGCTTCAACCACGCCAGAATACTTCAGGAGCTCATCCTCGTTCTCAAGTATGTCCTCAACGTGAACGTCCTTAACCTCGACCAGAGTTTCCCCTTTCAACTCATTCACGATATTCTCTATAGCGCTTTCCAAAGCTTTCTTGTCGTTGGAAAGGCCTTCAATATAGAAAATCGCCTCAATCTTTTCCATTTTCACCACCACATCCCGGGATAACGCTTCTTTTTGTACGTCCCCACGATGGGAATTCTCTCACCGCAGTACTTGCACCTTCCATCCTCGCTGATGTTGTACTCGGTAATCTCGAAACCCCAGCGGACTATTAAAGGCTTTCCACACCTCGGGCAGTATGTGTTCTCCCCCGGATGGCCGGGCACGTTACCGATGTAGACGAACTTTAAGCCTTCTTCTTTAGCTATGCGGTAGGCCATGTCCATCGTCTCAAGCGGTGTTGGTGGGAGGTGCCTTAACTTGTAGTGGGGGAAGAAGCGTGAGAAGTGGACCGGCGTATCGTCGCCGAGCTCTTCCACAACCCAGCGGGCAAAGGCGCGTATTTCCTCCTCCCTATCGTTCAGGGTCGGGATTATCAGGTAGGTCAGCTCCACATGGATTCCAAACTCCTTCTTCGCTATTACCGCTGTTTTTCTGCTCGGTTCACCGCTTGGAACGCTAGCTATCTTCATGTAGAACTCGTCGCTGAAGGCCTTGATGTCTATGTTCATAGCGTCAATGTAAGGGGCCAGCTCCCTGAATGGTTCCTCGTTTATGTAGCCGTTGGTTATGAGGAGGTTGTAGATTCCCTCTTCTTTAGCGAGCTTAGCCGTGTCCAGAACGAACTCGTACCAGATGACCGGCTCGTTGTAGGTGTATGCTATGCTCTCACAGCCGTAGCGCTTCGCTATTGCCACCACCATCTCAGGACTCATGTCGTGAAGGTAAGGAAAGCTCTCATCGGCCTGGCTAATCTCCCAGTTCTGACAGTGCTTGCAGTGCATGTTACAGCCGACCGAGCTTATCGAGAGGGCACACGAACCCGGCCAGAAGTGGAAGAGTGGCTTTTTCTCAACGGGGTCCGCTCCGATGGCCGAAACCTTTCCGTAGTTAAGGGTGTAGAGCTTTCCACCGATGTTCTTCCTAACCCTACAGGAACCCCTCTTCCCCTCGCTGATTATACAGTTGAGCGGGCAGAGCTTACACCTCACGCGGTTGTTATCGAGTGGCTCCCACCACATCGCCTCGCGCATTTTCCTCACCCCCTTTAACTACCCCCGGGTGCGTTTAAGCTTTTGGTATTCCTCGTAGAACTCCCGGAGGGTCATGAATCTGGCGCCGTTTCCAAGGTGAAACTCAATCAGCTTTCTCAACTTTTCAAGGGCTCCCCTCCCTGTTCCGAACCAGCAGTCGGGTCTGAGCCTTTTAGGCATGTCCACGAACTCCCAGGGGTGGAAGATGTAAACAATCGGACTCTCAAACCTCCTGTGGAAGCCCCTCTGAAGGGCCCAGGGAAGCCTCGTGACTATCGAAGTTGTCGTCGCTGGAACCTCAAGAAGGCCGTGGAGCTCCATGACTCCCCTCCTCCAGCCCTTGTGCCTGGCCTTTGTCGAGTCAACCTTGAAACCGAGCTTTGCCAGGATTCCGTAGTATTCGTCTGGAAACTGGAAGTTTGGTGCTCGAAAAGAAATAACCTCTCCAAATTGGGAGAGAGTTTCCATTGCCTCCCTCAACCTTCGCTCTGCTTCTCCCTGAGGCAGTCTGTCAAAGCGCTCGTGTTCGAGACCATGACAGCCGAGCTCGTGTTTTTTACCGGCGCGTCTTGCCAGTTCCGGGAACTCCTCCGCGATTCTCCCAGTGAAGAGGAAAGTCCCCCTGATTTCAAACTCCTCGAGCAGGTCCATTACCCTCGGGAGGCCCTCCTCCATTCCCCTCCTTGTCTCCGCGAAGGGAGGACAGTCCTGCTCAACGTCAAAGGTGAGCATGACGATTTTACCCATTCTCAGCCACCTCGTCGAGAACCTCGCGGTAGAGGGAGACAATTCTCCTTACAACCACGTTCCAGTCGTAGACCCTCTCAACTCGCCTCTTCCCGAGACGGCTCAGTCTCTTCTCAACGCTCTGGTTGTTGAGGACAAGGTTTATTGCGTTGGCCAGCTCCCCGGCGTTTCCCGGCGGAACAAGAATACCACAGCCGTCTATTATCTCGGGGATTCCTCCAACACGGGTTCCTATAACCGGCACACCCGAGGCCATCGCCTCGAGGAGGACTATTCCAAAGGCCTCGCTGAGGCTTGGCAGAACGAAGACGTCGCTGGCGCGATAGAGAAGTGGAAGCTTAGAGTAATCCACGAGTCCAAGAAATCTGACCTTATCCTTTATCCCAAGCAGTTTGGCCCTCTCCCTCAGAAGGGGGAGCATGCTCCCCTGACCGGCTACGAGAAGCGTCCCATCAACGTGTTTCATGGCGTTTATAAGGGTCCCCACACCTTTTCTCGGCTCCAGCCTGCCCACATACAGGATTACCCTCTCCCCGAGACCCAGCTTTTCCTTGGCTTCCTCCTTCGAAAGGGGTATGTCAAAAAATCCCACGTTGACCCCGTTCTGGATTACCTCCACCGGAACGCGGGTGAAACGCCTTATGAAGTCCTTTGAGGCTTTGCTGACTGCTATTATCCTGTGGGGGTTCCTGAGGTGGTATTTGAAGTAGGGAAACGTAACCCTGGCCAGCGCCCTAATCACTGAGGAGTTCTCGTAGTTTATGCTGTGCGTTGTTATCAGCGTTGCCTTCCCTATCTTCCTGCCGGCGGAGACGGCTTTCAGTGCCAGAGGTGTAAAAGCGTGCTGGCCGTGGACAACGTCGTAACCCTCGATGTAGGGAATCATTTTGGAGGCATTGTGAGACAAAACGCTCATATTTATCCCAACTTTACCCAGGGTATAACCAGGAACCTTTATTAGATATATTCCATTTTCTTTTAACTCCATTTCCTTTCCGGTTATGCGATTGTTTGTGATTATAGCAACCTCGTGGCCTAGACTCCTGAGGTAAAGCGCGAGGTCATGCATATGAACGGCAACGCCACCGAGCTTGGGGTAATACCAGTCGCTCACCAGCGCGATTTTAAGGCTCTCCATACTTCCCTTCCCCCGATGTGCAAGATAACGGAGACGGAGTTTGTCGCTGTCTCTGTATTGTTAAGCCCACCTAATCCGGCAGACAGTTAGAAAATTCCATTATAAACCTTCTGCCGACTTAGATGTTCCCAGCCCAAGGGAAGAAGAGGCTTCCTGTCTTTATTAGAAACAAAGTAAACGCCATTCCCCTCAACAACCCTTCCGATTACGGAGAACTCAATGCCAAGCCCCTCAACTAGTTCCGGCTTCACGGTAAAGACAAGCTCGAACTCCTCACCGCTCGCTATAACCAGCTCCACTGGGTCAAGGCCCAAAAGCTCCGCCACTTCCTTCACGCCTTCCCCAACTGGCAGTTTTTCAGGGTAAACCTCAATCCCTACTCCGCTCATTCCAGCCAAGAGGTGGAGCTCCTTGGCCAGGCCGTCGCTTACGTCTATTGCAGAGCTGGCAACTTTCGAGAGGGCCAACCCCTCCCTAACCCTCGCCTTGGGCTCAAGGAACTTCTCGTAGAGTTTTTTCTTAACTCGCTTGGATAAATCGAGTTCGTTCTTCCAGACCAGATAGCCGGCAAGGGCCCTCCCCAAATCACCGGTAACGCAGACCAAATCACCCAGTTTTGCCCCGGAGCGGGTGAGAAGCGTCTCAGTTATTCCAAGAGCGATGCCATCTATTATCAAATCGTCGGCCTCGTTTGTGTCGGCGCTTAAAACGGGAACCTCGTAGAATTCTAAAGCCTTCTCAATCCCCCTCGCTATCCCTTCGAGGTATTCGGCGTCCAAATCCCCCGGTATTCCAAGCGAGAAGAGGAAGCCTATGGGCCTGGCTCCCATAGCTGAAACATCGCTCACGTTCATCGTTACCGCCTTAAAGCCGGCCTGCTCGGGAGTCATTATATCTGGAACGTCAGTCCTTCTGACGAGCATGTCGTTTGTGGCAACAAGCCATGCCTTTCCGAACCTGATTGCCCCTGCATCGTCCCCGAGGGGTAAATCACCCTGCCTTTTGAGGTGTCTGAGGAAGAGTTCAATGATTTCGGATTCCCTCAAGGTTTCACCCCCAAGAGCCACCGCCATAGGGGTACTAGCTTTACGCGACCGATTTCCCCCTCATCGTCCCAGGTTATCAAGGTCCTCTCGTGAACGGGAATAAGCTTTGATGCCTCCCCAAGGGCTTTGATTTCCCTCTCTAATGTGTCCCCTTCGGGAGAGCGCGTTACCTGAATTAACCTGTACGAATCCCCCTCCCTTATCACGAAATCAACCTCGAACCTCTGGGTTTTGAGGTAGTACGGTCTAATCCCCATGCGAAGAAGCTCAGTTAAAACCACTGACTCCATTAGTCTTCCCAGTTCCAAGTTTTCCTTAAAGACTCTCACGAGGCCAGTGTCGATGAGATAGACTTTGGGCAGGGCCTTCTCGCTCTCCCGGGGTGGCGCTAGCTTCTTGACCCTAACAACGAGGTAAGCGTCCTCAAGGTGCTCAAGATAAGCCGAAAGCGTGTTCCTGTTGGCTTCTATCCCAATTCCCCTCATGTACCTGGCCGTTCTGTTTATTGAGAACTCCCTGCCAAAGGACGAGCCGATGAGTCTCAGCAAAAGCCTAAGCGCCCTCGTGTTCTTCACTCCAAAGCGCTCAACAACATCCCGATACAGTATCAGATCAACGTAGCCTTCAAGGGTCTTCCTCTTCAAAAGCTCCGACTTCTCCAGGACCACCTCGGGAAAACCTCCCCATCTGAGATACTCTTCGAGAAGGGCCTTGATTCTGGCCTTTTTTGGGAGGGATTCCCCTGGTTCGAAGGACTTGGCCCTCAAAAACTCCCTGAAGGAAAAGGGATACAGCTCAAAGGAGACTCCCCTACCCCTGAGCTGAGTCGCGATTTCCCTGCTTAGGAGCTTTGAGGAGGAGCCCGATACAAAAACCGTATGGCCAAGTGAGACAGCCCTCTTGACAAACAACTCCCATTTTTGGACTTCCTGAACCTCATCAAGGAAAAGAACGCCCCTTCTCTCGTCGTGAATTTCGTGAAATACCTCAAGGAGCTCCCCTAGAGTGTCGAGGGTTGGTGGATAGAGCCTGTCGTCATCTAAGGGCAAATAGAGGGCAGGGATTTGAGAAAGCAGGCGCTTAAATCTCTGGAGCATGTAGAAGCTTTTTCCAGCCCTTCTGGGGCCTGTTATAGCTATGGCCCTCGGAACCCTGGGAAGGGGGACCTCAAGTTCCCTCTCAACTCCATCTACCTCAACCTCAAGGTAGTCCTCCACGACCTCCCTGACTATGCCCATTTTCTACACCTTATTACCAATTTTAATCTTCAATTTCTTAAAAATCTTGCCAATTTTAGCCAGCAATTTTCTCCAAATCTTGCCAGTTACGTTTGGCAATCTCATCTACGCTTCAGGAACTCCGTTATGCTCCTCTGCTTTGGTTTTTCCTCGGGAAGCTCGATGTCAACGCTGTCCAGTTCCTCTATTTTCGCCCTCCTAATCTCCTCTGGAAGTCTTATCTCCCCGTATTTTCCTCCCCCGCCGGGAATTACGATTAGCTTTTCGTTCCTGTAGGCCCAGATGGCTTTCGCAACGTCCTCATGAACCCTGGCGAGCTCTCTGACCGGTACGTCAACGAGAACTCTAATCTCGCTCCCAAAGTCCCTTAAAAAGCGCTCCCAGATTACCCTTACTGCCTTTGTTTCGACTCCTTTGCCGATTACCATCGCTATTATCTCCGCAAGAGGGGCTAGCCTTAGATACGGGGGCCTGTCCTCGGGCCTCTCGTTGGTATCGGCCAGCTCCAGAATTCTGTCCCTCACGCCCTTCTTTATCCTTCCACCGCACCTGGGACATTTCCATTTCAAAGCTTTGGCCTCCCCGAGGGAATAGTGGGTGTAACAGCGCGAGCATGCGGTGAGGTGGTACTTGCCAAGCCTCGGGTCGAGACCGGCGTTGAGAACGATTCTCCTGCCACCCAGTTTGAGGATGGCCTTTCTAATCTCCTCAAAGGTCGCCTCCCTAACATCGAAGCGGTTGAACTCCCTTCCGAGACGGTGGGGCATCGGTGAGTGAGCGTCGCTGTTGCTTAGATAGGTCAGCCTGTGGTGGGCCCTTATCATGTCGGCCATCTCGCTATTGGCGGAGAGGCCAAGCTCAAGGAAGTGGATTCTTGCGCTTCCATAGGCCTCCTTCAGGGAATCGTACTCCTTGTAAAGGCTCGTCCAAGGAGTGAATGCATGGGCCGGGCCTATGAGAACGTCGAGCTCGTTTGCCAGGTCGGCTATTTCAGAGGCTGAAAGGCTTAAGTGGGGCCTCCCTTCCGTATCGATGTCGCCCGAATAGGGCTTCAGCCTCTCGCGCATCTCCCTTACGGTCTCGATGCTCGGGAAAATCAGGACGTGGTGAACCCTCCTATTGTCCTCGACTTCCGTCGTCAGAAGAAACCTTACCCCCTTCCTCTCATAGGTTCCTTCGTCAACTTTTCTGGTGTATCTAAGGAGTTCCCTTTCCCACATCGGGTTAAGTATGTCGCCGGTTCCAACGATACCCAAACCCTTAAAGCGCGCGTTTTCAGCGAGGTTGGGAACCGTCATTGCCTTTGAGACGGCCTTTGAATAGCGCGAGTGAATGTGAAGGTCGGCATCGACGAGCATCGGACCACCTCATTCTATGTACATTCCTTCGAGACCGCGATAGTAGGCGCGGTATATGTCCCTTTTGGTGACGACGCCGATGAGTTTCCTGTTTCCCGGAGCCTTTACCACAGGCAGGAGGTTCTGGTCGTAGGCCATAAGTTTTTCTAAGGCATCCTGGGCCGTTTCTCCGGGGTAAGTTACACCGTAGGCCCTTCTGAGAAAACGCTTAACCCTGAGCCTCTTCATCGAGCTCGACCTTTTGAGAATGTCCTTTACTCCGATTATCCCAACCACTTCCAGGTTTTCGTTGACAACGGGGAAGCAGTCGTGGCCCGTTTCGGCTATTAAATGCTCGACCTCGAAGAGCGTCATGTTCTCTGTGACGTAAACTGGCTTTTTAGTCATAATTTCCTCGACGGAGATTGTTTCCAGGATAACCGGCTTTCCGGTCTTTATGTGGTAGCCCTTTCTGAGGAGCTTGAACGTGTAAACGGATTCACCCCGCAGGAAGAACCTCGCGCTGAGGAAGCCCATAGTTGCCGATGTCATGATGGCCGGCAGAACGGAGTAGCTCCTCGTTAGCTCGGTCACCATGAGTATCTGGGTGAGGGGTGCCTGCGTCATGCCGCTGAAAAAGGCCGCCATTCCAGCCAGGGCGTAAACGGTAGGATTAGTACCGAAGGAGGGGAAGAGACTACCAACAGTCAGCCCGAAGGCCGCGCCGAACATCGTCCCGATGTAGAGGCTAGGAGCAAAGACACCTCCGCTACTTCCAGAGCCCACAGTTAAAGCTGTTGCAATCATCTTCATCACCGCGAGGATTAGGAGCATTCCCACAGCCAGCTCACCGTAGAAGGCCATCCTCATACCTTCATAGCCTATACCGAAGATGCCGTAGTCCGGGAAGAGCATACCCAAGAGACCAACACCGAGACCTCCAATAACGGGTTTTACAGGCTCGGGAACCTTCAACCTATCAAAGCCGTCTATAAGCCCGTAGAGAAACCGGGCGTAAAAAGCGGCGAGGATTCCAAGAAAAAGACCTAGAAGGAAAAAGAACGGTAACTCGGGAAGTGTATGGCCTATTCCGCCAGGAATTTCTATTTCAAAGGCCCTGTTGAGTATGGCCAGCGTAACTGCGTTTCCTGTTATGGCCGAGAGGAAAATCGGGACGAGGTTTATCGAGAAAGCCCCCATGTAGACCACTTCCAGGGCGAACATCGCTCCAGCTAGAGGCGTGTTGAAGGTCCCCGCTATTCCCGCAGCTAAACCACAGGTGACGAGGAGCTTTTTCATCTCCCGCGAGAGATTGAACCACCTGGCGAGTATCGAAGTTAGAGATGCACCAATGAAGCCTATTGGGCCTTCCCTTCCAACGCTCCCTCCGGAACCAATTGTCACAGCCGTTGCCAGGGTTTTCAGTACCGCAAACTTACCCTGTATATCTCCACCCCGAAATATGACTGCCTCTATAACCTCCGGGATTCCATTCCCCTTTATCTCGGGGCATCTAGAAACTATGATTGCCACGATTCCGGCACCAATCGCCGGGAGAAGCATGTAACCCAAATTAAACCCTCTATAGTGAAGCGTAATCAACTGAAGGAGCTTTCCAAAGAAGAGGTTGTGGAAAAACCCAATCACGAGCCTGAAAACAACGGCACCGAGACCACCAGCTAGACCGGCTATTATTGAGAACCCAAGAACAAGGGTCCACTTCCTTATGTACTGGAGGGTCTCCCACTTCATCGTTTGAAGTTGAACCTTAAACTAAAAAGCTTAAGCTTTTATAGAGTCCCGACGAACCAAACCTGGTGAAAGGTATGAAGGTTGAGGGATTCGTGGCGTCTCTCAGAAACGCCGAGACAATCGGCGAGCTGTTCAAGATACTTCAGGAGAAGGGGGCACCCGTAGTGGAGCTCGATGGCCAGAGGTTCCTGATAGTTGTCGAGGGCGACTTCGAGGGGAGGCCCTTCTGGACGGAGATAAACGGCGAGAAGGCCAACCAGGCCCTGGGCGATGCTATGCTCAACTCCTCAAGCTTCCCCTTCAAGTGCAAGAGACCTTACACAGGAGGAAACGTCATTTTCGTCAACTTCGACGACATCGAGGTCGAGAAGTTCCTAGTTGCTTACCGCGACCCCGACTACGGAATTTTCTACATTGTTGAAAACGGCAAAGCACGGGAAATAACCAAGGAGGAGTACGAGAAGCTCAAGGAGGAGATGCCTGAGTTCAAGATAAAGAGCATGAGCGAGGAGCAGATGGACATGATGGGGGCCTTCTTCGGCTGAAAAAAGAAGGGAAATCACTGTCCCTTGAGTTCCCTTATTTTCTCCTTTGTCTCGTTGATTCTCTCGACCTTCTGGGCAACCTTCATGGCTTTTGCTTTCTCTATTTCTGCCTTAAACGCCCACTTCAGGAGCGGTGGTGTTATCAAAACTGAGACCGTTATGAATATCAGTGTGGCCGCTATGAAGTCCGGGGCATCGCTCGGAGGTATGGCACCGCCGTGGATTGCCACCATGAGGTCAACCAGGGCCACCTCCGTTCTTGGAATTGACCCGATACCCATCTGAAGGGACATCCAGAAGTTCTCCCTGGTGAACAGGAAGTCTCTACCTCTGCCCCAGGCCGTTATCCAGGCTCCGAAGCCCCTGCCTATTATCTTTCCGACGACAGCTATTGTGGTAAGGACCGTCGCTAGGATGAGGGCGTTTTCATGTTCAAAAACGGTGAGGTTAAGCATTGCACCTGTGTGAACGAAGAAGAACGGAATCAACAGGCCGTAACCGATGGCCCTCACGTCGTCCATTAGGCGCTTTCCTTCGGGGAGCTTGGAGAGTGTCAAACCCATCATGAAGGCACCTTCGATGGCGGCCGCAAACCAGCCTTCGGCCAGGGCCGCGAAGAGAAACATCATTCCAAGGGCCATTCCGAGGATTCCCTTCTCGACGTGAAGCCTCTCGGCGAATTTGATGTAGTAATCGACGAGATACCACCAGATGACGCCGGTTATCACAAAGAACGCGACTATCTTGAGAGTTAGATTCAACAGGCCACCGGTTCCAACGGCGAAGATAACGAGTGCTATACCCAAGAAATCATCCATAACACTCGCACTCAGGGAGGCGGCACCGACTTCGCTCTTGAGAACTCCCAAATCCATCATAACACGAACGGTCAGGCCGATGCTGGTAGCAGTCAAAAGTACGCCACCGGCGAAGGCCTCCCTGCTTGGGTAGCCCATCTCCATGAGGGCGAACCAGCCGAGAATCAACGGAACGAAAACACCCAAAACGGTGGAAACCGTGGCCGTAACGCCCGTCTTCTTAAGCTGGTCAATATCCGTATCGAGGGCACCGAGGAAGAGCAGGAATATTATACCAAGTTTGGCCAGAAAATTCGCTATGGCCGTAATGTCAGTCGTGAAACCCTGTCCGCTGACTATCGGAAGGTACTGGGGTGAGACTATACCGAAGTAAACGAGGTTTCCTAGAATCATGCCCATAACAAGCTCTCCCAAGACACCAGGGAGTTCAAAGCGCTCTATTATGCTATCCCCTATTTTCGCAAGGATTAGAGCTATTCCAATCGTTGCAAGGAGCCAGGTCACTGTTTCCATGAGGCACCACCCACCTTCATTAATCTTAGAAGTTCATCAATCAGTATCCTAAGGCTGACCTCTCCGACGAGCTTATCCCCCTCCACAACGGCCAGCACCTGAACCCTGTACTTCCTCATCTTCATGAGGGCATCAAGGACAGTTGCATCTTCCTCAATGGTTAGAGGATTTCTCTCGGCAACATCTCCCGCCTTAGTGGCACCTCCGAGGAGAGACTTCATAGTTCTGCTGGTCATGCCGAGCTTGAAACGATGCGCTTCTGGCGGAAGGAGGATGTCTATGACGTCGAGGTACCTTATAACCCCGACGAGATTCATGCTGTCCCTGTCCTTGACGACCCATACATGATGCCTTGTCCTGAGTATCTTGAGAACGCTCATTATGTCGGCATCTTCCGTAACTACCGGAAGGGACGTTACCCCGTGGTTAATGTCAGTAAGCCTAAGGGAGTGAAACGTCTTGAGTGCCTGCTCTATTTCCATTGGTCATCACCAGACTTTGATTAAAATAAAGTCATATTTAAGGGTTTGTGAAGAACCGTGGCCAGCGAGGGAATTTTTAGGTCATTGTACCAGAAAACTGACTCCTTCCACCATTTTGGGCTTCACAGTGGTTCAAGAGAAGGCACACTAGAAAACGACAACTTTTCTCCCTCAGGGTACCAATCCTCGAGTTTTAATTTTTGGGACTTTAGTTTTACCCTCTAAGGCATTTAAGACAATTTAAAACTATTTTAGGCAAAAATTCGAACGTACTGAGAAGTAATGAACCAAAAAGGATATAAGGACGTCGCCTGGGTGCCCTATAACCATGTACAGAATGATTCATTCAGATGGGCCACAGGGGTTACGGGGTGAGGCACATGATTGGGGCATCAGGATTGGCCAGTGTGGATACGGTGGTCTACGTTTTCTTCATAACCATGAGCATAGGCCTTGTATCCCTGCTCATAAGCCAAAAAACTAACATCTCTTACATTCCACTGTTTATATTCTTTGGAATACTGATTGGACCGATTCTCAACATTGTTAACAGGAACCTCGCTCACGTTCTCTTTGACTATGTGCGTGTCTTCGGTCTCGTCATGATACTCTTTACGGAGGGCCATAACCTCAGCCTTTTCCTCCTGAAAAAAAGACTCGGGACCGTTTTAACGCTCGATACCATAGGCCTCTTGGTCACGGCCCTTCTCTCAGGGGCGTTCTTCTCGTGGGTTTTCCACGCTCCTTTCGTTGTGGGCTTTCTCTTTGGAGCAATAATCTCGGCTACGGACCCGGCAACGCTCATTCCCCTCTTCAGACAGCATCGCGTCAGACAGGACATAGAAACGATAATAGTGACTGAGTCCATATTCAACGACCCCCTGGGTATCGTTCTCACTTCAGTGGCCATAGCCCTCTTGGTTCCACAGGCACCAAGTGCCCAAATTCTTGAGAGAATCGCGGGTTATATAGGCATATACCCAGCCGCGGTGGTGTTTTTCCTCTACCAAATGCTGGTCTCGATAGCTATAGGGATTGGAGTGGGCATTTTAGGATACTGGATTCTCAAAAAGGCAGGGGTTATGGATTTTCCCGACGTCGTCATATTCTCCCTGTCTCTAGCCTTTGGGGGGTTCCTCCTCGGCGAACTCGCCCATGCCTCCGGCTACCTCGTTGCGACAGTGACGGGGATAGTTCTAGGCAACCACAAGATATTCTTCAAGGAAGACCTCAAAACCGCGCGCTGGATAATCAGGGCTGTTGAGAAGGAGGTGCACTTCAACGAGAGCCTGGCCACGATTGCGACGATACTAATCTTCACACTCCTCGGGGCGAGCATCAACCTCTCGGTCATAGAGGACTACCTCTGGAGGGGAATCGCCCTAGCCCTTGCCATAATCCTCGTGGCCAGACCGATTTCAGCCCTACCAATCCTCAAGTGGCACGACTTTAGGGAGTACCTGTTCATATCCTTGGAAGGACCCAGAGGAGTCGTCCCCTCTGCCCTCGCGAGCCTTCCATTGACTCTTGGAATAACCTACAACAACGTTCAGCTCATTCACTGGGGTGAGATAATCCTCGGCGTCACCATAATAACCGTCCTAACCACCGTTATCGTCGAAACGCTTTGGGTTCCAATCCTTAGGGAGAAACTCCTCACGGTCAGGGACATAGTTAAAGAATTTGAAGAGGCCGGATACAAACCGGCTTCATAACCTTCCCATTTTTTCCATTGCCCCGATGAAGTAGAAAAGCAACTTTGCCCCCGTTAAAGCCGTCGGGTTGCCTAGCGTTTCTCCGGCGACCTCCATTATGTCGAAGCCCGCTATCCTTTTGTTCTCGACGAGCCACTCTATGGCCTCAACGACGTCCCAGAAAGCCAAGCCACCGGCCTCCGGCGTTCCTGTTGTCGGGACGAGAGGTAAATCAAAGACGTCTATGTCAACGGAGAGGTAGATGGGCTCAGGAAGAGGTTTGACGAGCTCAACGAATGCGTCAAAGCTGTAGTCCCTCGCGTGAACCCAGGAGATTCCGCTTCTCTCGGCGAACTCGACTTCTTCCCTCGTTCCGCTCCTGATTCCGAACATCGCTTCCCTGACTCCAAGCTCCGCTATCCTTCTCGCAACGCACGCGTGGTTGTAGGGGTTGTCCTCGTAGGAATCGCGGAGGTCGAGGTGTGCGTCGAAGACCACGTAGCTCTTGGGCCTCAAGGCCTTAACTGCTCCAAGCGTCTGGGAGTGCTCCCCGCCAAGGAGGATTGGTAGGGCTTTTGGATTCGCCTTTTTCAGCTCTTCAATGGTTTCCCTGACCCTGTCTGCGGTTTTTCTCGGGTCTCCGGCAACGACTGCAACGTCGCCTATGTCCGCTATCGGAAGTTCCGACAAATCAACGTCGTAATCGAGGATGTAGCTCTCGAGGTTGAGAGTCGCCTGCCTGATAAGACCAGGTCCAAAGCGCGCCCCCGCTTTATAGCTCGTCGTCCCGTCGAATGGAACGCCCAAGATGACGTACTTTGCGCTCTCTGGGTTGGTTAGAGGGAGCTCAAGCCTGAACGTTTCGTAGGTGTACAGGAACTCCATGCCACCACCGGGGCAAAAAAAGAGGGAGGGGTTTTAAAGCTACCTCACTATCATCACGGGCGGTTCAATGTGACCAACTACTTCCTCAAGGAGGGACCCTATCCTCGTCTTTCCGCTCTTACCGTAGGCGCCCATGACGACGAGCGAATACTTTCCGGAGTTGGCCTCCTTTAGTATTGTTTCCCTCGCGGGCCCCTCCGCTATCTTGAAGGAGCAGTTAACTCCCTCTTTTTGACCGAGTTCGAGCAGGGTTGTGAGCAGTTCCTTTACGTTCCTTTTGTTCTCCTCCCAGAGGGTCTCCTCAAAGCGCTTGATTTCCTCAAGTGAACCGCTCCTGACGCTGGCGTGGAAGGCGACGGCCCTCGCCTCACGCCTGTCCAGAACCGAGAAAAGGACCACCTTGGCCCTCTTTACTTTGGCTATTGCAAAGGCGTGTAAAGCCGCCTTCTGGCTCCACTTAGAGCCGTCAACGAGCACGAGTATCCTCATACGACCACCTCACAGTCCGTATCTAACCCATAGCATTAAACTGCCAACCGCGACGGTCGAGAACATTATCACGGCACCAACCTTCAGGAACTCGCCAAAGGTTATTCTAACGCCCTCCCTGTGTGCGATTCCTATAACGACGACGTTGGCGCTTGCTCCTATCGCCGTCCCGTTTCCTCCGAGACAAGCACCGAGCGAAAGGGCCCACCAGAGGGGGTATGTGTTCATGCTCGACCCCATCGCCTTTATCAGCGGAATCATTGTGGCCGTTAGAGGTATGTTGTCAACTACAGCACTTGAAATAGCGGAGAACCATGAGATTACGAATATTGCCTGGGCTTCGCTGTGGATGAGACTGACTATGCGCTGGGCAAGCAGGTCTATGAAACCCGTCTCCACTAGGGCCCCGACGATGAGGAAGAGCCCGCCGAAGAAGAAGAGCGTTGCCCACTCCACCTTCTCAAGGGCTTCCTCAGGGGAAGCACCAGACCAAAGGAGCAACGCCGATGCACCAGTCAGGGCTATAACCGCGGGTTCGAGGCCGAGCTGGTCGTGGAAGAAGAATCCAACGACTATCGCTAGAATTGTGACCAGGGACTTTTTGAAAAGCTCTCTATCCCGAATGGCGTCGTTCTCGTCCATCTCCACTATCAGCATTTCAATCTCGGCTCTCCTTGAGGAGTTAATCCTAATCGCACTCCTGTAGGCTAAATAAACTATGGCCACCGTGATGAAGAGGTCGGCCAAGGCTATCGGCCCCATGTTTAGGAGGAACTCGTTGAAACTCAGCTTTGCCGCCGAGCCTATCATAATGTTCGGTGGGTCTCCTATCAACGTTGCGGTTCCACCTATGTTGGAGGCAAAGATTTCGGAGAGGAGAAAGGGGACGGGGTTGACGTTCATCTTTTTAGTTATGTATAGAAGCATCGGGGTTAGCAAAAGGACGGTCGTAACGTTGTCGAGGAAAGCGCTCACAAGGGCAGTAACCACCGAGAAGAGGAGGAGCACCTTCATAGGATTACCTTTCGACAGCTTTGCGGTCTTTATGGCGATGTACTCAAAGAGCCCGCTCTCCCTGGCGACGTTTACAACCACCATCATCCCGGCGAGGAGGAGAATAGTTCCAAGGTCGAGGTACTCGGGAACCTTTTCCCAGGGCACTATACCCACAAGCAGAACAACGCTGGCACCGACCATGGCGGCGACGGTTCTGTGGATTTTCTCCGTTATTATGAAGGCGTAAACTCCCAGAAAAACTGCGAGGGCTATGACCTCCTGCGTGTTCATGATACCACCTCAGTAAACGATTACGGGTTTTTTAATGCCCTGAACAATCCTGAAAACGACGGGGCTAACCTTGTGGGTTTTCACGCTCTCAGAACCAAAGTGCCTTGATATCACAAGTAAGTCTCTGCTTTCTGTTTCATTTTCAATAAATTCAACTTTATCATCAAAGATTATCGCCATTGTAAAGTTCATGCCAAGTTCTGAGAGCGTGCTTTCTATTTTTTTGAGAATTTCTCTTCCAAGAGCCTCCTCTTTTTCTCGGAATTTTCTAGCTTCATCCTCTCCGAGAGTTTCCCGTATTAAGCCACAGAGAACACTATCAATAAGATAAACAACCTCAACTTTTGCACCTGGATACGCAGAGACCACATCAAAAACTTCATCAGGTATCTTACCAGAAAATCTATCAATAGCAAAGAGTATTGAATTTATCGTAGGAATCTGAAGTTCTTCCTCCGTTAGGAAAAACTCCTGGTAGGCTTTCATTATTTCCTCATAGCGAGAGCCTGCGATGTTCCTGAACTTTCGGAGAATGAGCTCGCTGAAATTAACCATAAGCCCACCCCGGGGTTTTCAAGAAAAGGAACTTTAAAAGGTTGTGCAGGGAAGGGGCTCACTCGCCCCTGACCCTCTTAATCTGGATTCTCCCAAGGGTTTCCCAGTACTCGACGGTTATTCCTTCTTTAAGCTGGTCCCTCACTTCCTCGTCGACGCCTCCTTCGAAGGGAACGTCATAGAGCTCGTAGGTTTCCATGTCCATAAGCTGGACTGTATCCGGTGTTATAGCTATGACTTGGCCAACGCGCTTGTCGATGATGGGGACATCAACTTCCGCGCTTGTCGGCTTAACGATGCTCCTGACCTTGCCGTCGAAGATTCCAACGGCCTCAATCCTCGCCTTGGCTGAACCGTGCTTTCCAGGGGAAGAAACCGTTATGTTAACAATCCTGCAGGGTTCTCCATCAATAATAATGTACCTTCCGGGCTTGAGCTTGCTGACCTGAACCTTAGTCTTGTCTCCCATCTTTCATACCTCCTCTAAGAGTTCTGGTTTGAGTTGGAGAAGGCGTTTAAAAAATTTTTGAAAAAGGCTTAGCGACGGCTCCTCAAGAATATTCGGTTCATAAAGAGAGGAACCAGAAGAACGAGACCAAGTATTGCTCCAAGCTTAACAGCATCACTCTGGCTTCTAAAAGAGTAATAGAGAGCAAAAAATCCAACAAAAGCCAAGAGAATCATTGAAAGCAGAACTGCGCTTCTTCTGCGAAGTATTCCTGACTTAACAACTGGGTATGCTTCCACCAATGCTATTATCGCCCCAACACTAAAGGGAACTGCAAAAAACATTGTTCTTGCAAAACCAGCTGTCATTACGACCGATATTGCGATTCCAATAAGGGAAACCCCAGCCAATCCCTTCGTTCTCTCGAGTTGCATCACTTCAGACAGGACTTGGGTCCCCATTTCAATGAGAACGATAATTGTAGTTAGACCAGCAAAGTAGAAGGACAGTATGAGCAGAAAAATAATCGTCTCTGCTCCAGGGATATTGCCTCTGATAATCTGGGGAATCATGTAAAAAACGGTGATAGACTGGGGAAGAGGTGTTGTACTGTTGGTTGCATATGCTTGAAGGGCCATAAACTGGGAATAAAGTTTTAGACTCTCTTCGGGGTTTATGTTGGGATTGTGAACACTTTGCTCAAATGCTTGGAAGGCGGGGCCAAGGGAGTATGCAATTGTATAAGCAGCTGCAAAGCTCAAGATTATCTGGAAAAAGAAAACCACCACTAAAACTCTTTTGAAATCGAGATCCTCCGGAGCAAAACTTCCAAGAACGTAGTATACACCAGCACCCAGTCCAAACGCTATTACAATAGAAACAAGAAGCATAATAATTCCCTCAACTGTCAGGGGATGGTTAAATGAGGTTATGCTTGAAACTGCATTGCCCATATAATACTTGGCCTGTTCCGACGTCACTACTTTAAGTGCTCTATCTCTGATGAGAATCGTTGAGATCACAGTAAACAGAATCATCAATACAGATATTCCAGATATAAACTCCAGAGCTTTACCTTTCGCCAACATTAACAGGAGGGAAGCCAAAAGAATTGTCAGAATCGCCAATGGTATTACGTATTCACTTGTCCCCCCAAACAGATAAACAAGTCCCCATCCTGAAGCATATGCCGTAACGCCCAAGATTATGAGAAGAAACATGAGTAGTGTGAAAACAACAGAGGGAGTCCTAGCTACTCTGGTGAAAAACTCATAAATGAGATATCTAGTCTTCTTTGTGCTCTGAGCCTCGTTATAGGCCAAGAACAGGGCAACAATTGACGGAACGAGGGAAATCAAGAAACCTTTTAGGCCAAATACAATGTAATACTTAGGAACCACAAGAAAGCTCCAGATTCCAAGGATGTAACCAGTAATGAGCAGAGCCATCAGTATGTTTACCTTTTTCATTGCGAACCCCCCGTATTCTAGAACATTCAATGCAGTATGTAACAAGCTGTATAAAAACATTATGGCATAAGGATTTGGAATTACAAAAGAAGTGATTTTAAAGGTTCAAATAAGTTTCAAAATTGACGATTATTTCGTTCACGACTGTCCACGCCATAAGAGGCTCACGGTAGAGGCTGACCTTTCTACCCTTAACGGGACTCCTGAAGTCGCCGTGGGGAAAGCCACCGACGATTACGACCGGGTTTTCGAGCTCAGCGAGGCTCTTTCCGAAGTCCCTTGGCTTTACCAGTTCACCTTCCTCGTGCATAACGAAGACTTCATCCGGGCCAATTTCCTCGATGAGCTCACCCAGCGTTTTCTCCTCCAGTCTTAACAGCTCAAGGTCCTTCGGAACAACCCTATTCTTGAAGAGGCTCTCCATCAAACCGAGGAAGCGGTTGTAGTTCCTCGGAAGCCTCGTCTCGGGCTTTATGTAGATTACCTCGTCGTTCCTCGTGTGAACGTAAACCCTGAGCTTCCCCTCCTTGTTGGCTATGCTCTCAAGGGCGTTGAGAAGGCAGATGTGCACTATGTCCGGCCTGCCGCGCCTATCACCGTCTTCAAGCTTCTTGAGAGCCGAATGGTGGTAACTACTATCAAGGATTACTTCCTCCGGCTTCTTACCCCTTCTCCTAGCGTAGTTCACAACGGCCGGATGCTCTACTATTGACTTTGGAACGAGTTCCAGCTCGGAATCAGCTATCACCAGGTGGAGCACACTCCTCCCTCCTCGGCTTTATTCCCTTCTCCTCGAGTTCGTCAAGGATTCTCTTAAAGGTGTCAATCCTCATGCCAAGTATCTCCGGTGGAATTACTCCGAAGATACAGCTACCCTCTGAAACCAGTCTGGCTATGGCTGAGGCTGTGTAACCAGTAACCCTCGCCATTGACGTGAATTCCCTCTCCTCATCTAGGAGGGTGTAGCTTATCTCCCTCTCCGGTTCCCGGCCAACCACCTTCAAAACGGAGAAGTCCGGGCTCTCGTAGGTCATGAGCGGGGTTATAACTTCAAGGGTTTTATCAACGTGCTCCGGTTTGAAGAAGCCGAGCTCTTTCAAAACCCTCATCTTCTCAAGGTGGCCCGGCCACCGGAGCGTCCACTCCTCAAGCCTCTCGACCCTTACGCTTTCGAGCAGACTCCTCAGGCCGTCGCTCGGAAAGGCCTCGAAAGTGAATCCCTCGATTTTCACCGTTTTAACTTCCGAGAGCGGGTCTATAGAACTGAGCTCCCCGTCCCTGATAAGCCTCGCGGGTCTCGTGTACTCTTCAATTAAATCCTTCGGGGACCATGTAATTCTGTAATAAAGTGGTGGCCTCGGCTCCTTCGGAAGGCCACCGACGTAGATGTAGCCCTCACTCATGTCGTCTAGCTCGTTCCAGATTCTCCCCATGAGAATGTGGCTCAGCCCGGGGGCGAAACCGGCATCGAAGATAACAGTTACCTGGGCATTTTCCGCTTCCTCACGGAGTTCGAGAGGGTTCTCGGGCATGAATGAGACATCAACCATGTCCACTCCGGCCTTTATGGCGGCTTTGATTGATGAATAGCCAAAGCGACCAGGTAAAGCACCGACCACGAGCTCAAATCCCCTCATAACCTCCACGAGCTTATCGAAGCGCGATGCGTCAACCTTCAGCGGTGTAGCAAACTCGGAAACGGCTCCCAGTCTTTCCTCGCTTAAATCTGCCACGTAAACCTCGAACTCGTCCTTCAGGTCCCACGCTATAGCTTTACCAACGTTTCCAGCGCCGAGAACGAGAACCTTCATAGCTGACACCGATGGAGTTTTGGATTGAGCCTTAATAAGGTCTCCCAATACTTCCCTAAGTGCTAAAGTTTTTAAAGGGACTAAGAGTATCACCTGCGGTCAGAATGAAGATAAAAGCTTCGTTGATTGCGTTGATATTGCTGGCCTTTACTATTTCCACCATTTCCCAAGTTAGTGCAAATAGCATGGGGAAGACAAACGTAACCTTGTCATGTAGCCCGCTGATTGTTAAGGCCGTTGACTCCAAATACGGTTTAGAATTCGTAGCCGAAGGAACTTGCAAGGGGCATGTACTCAACCCGAAAAACACAACGGTAGTCCCCATAGATGAAACATACTATATCATCAATGCCACAGGTCCGTTTTATGGAGAATACAAAAGCACTCTCTTTGTCAAAAATGGTCAATACAAGCCGGGAGATATGATCCCAATTGAGCTTCACGTTAGAGCCCTTTATCAACCCGTGAATTTAATACCCTGGATTCTGAGGCACGACTCCACAAACGTGAGCCTTCAAGGAACCCTCTGGGTTCATCCCGTGGGAGAAAAAAAGAATTCCATTATACCAGTCGGCCTGTACTGGAAAGGACTCGTCCCTGTTAAGGCTGACTGGGTGAGCATTATAAGCGGGACCCTCATTGTGGTATCGATTCTCCTAGGGATTATACTCGGGTTTATGGGCTCCCTAGCAGTTAAGGGCAAAAGGCTCAAAAATACGCTCTGGACCTCGGGCTTTCTGTTCGGCTGGCTGGTTGTTTCAGTGGTTGCCTCTACGGGTCTGAAAACCCAGGTAGGAGGCCTCGTAGTCATTCAACTCCTTTTTACGGCAGTGTGGTTCTCGTCGATAAACTACGCACTGTACCTCGTCCTGCCCAAACCGGTGAAAACTCCCAAGAACATTGCGATGGCCCTTTATCTTACAGCAGTTGTGTTCTCCTTTGTCTGGAGTATCTTGACGAGAAATAGCGCATTTATTCTTGGGACACTAATCCTCCTTGTGATTTTTGAGGTTCTGCTAACGAGGGGAATACAGAGAGGATTAGACGAACTCAAGGTCAAAGGGGAAGAGATAGACCCTTACTCCCTGGGAGTACTACCGTTTGTGGGTTACTTCCTTTCCCTCTTGTTCCTGGGTGGGATCATGAAGTCAGTACAGTTTACACTTTTTGCCACTGCATTCTTTGGAATCAGTCTGCTCGCTGGATTAGTAACAATAAGATACTATCGGAAAAAGGGTAATATACACGAACCGACCAGCGTCTATTAGTGTTCCCAATGCTCGGCTTTCTCAGGAGAAGAAAGCTCCGGAACTTAAGGAAAAACACGGAAGAGACCCTTGTGATGCACGTAGGTGACACTCCGGAAAGCGTTTACCGCTTCATTGAACGGCTAATAGACGATTACCGTCCGGAGATAATAATTCACACGGGCGATTTGGTTGACAACGTTAAGCTTGAGAGAAAACCTGAGCTAAAGCCGGCCTATGAAGCCGGGCTGAGGAAGCTTGCCCGCATACTCAAGGGCTCGAAGGCAAAGCTTTACATCGTTCCCGGCAATGAAGATGACGTGGAGCTCGTAAAGAGGTTCTTTGGAGAGAGCGTTGTTGAGCCGGGAAGTGTTATTGAGATAAATGGGAAGACCCTCGCCCTTGGACACACTTGGGAGGACGTTGTCAATAAAAACGCCGACTTCAAACTCTACGGCCACAACTTCAGGGTAATCCCAAAGGGATTAAACGCAGTCCTGGGGGTTAACTTCATTTTCCTCCCGAGCGGGAGGGTCGTAAGGATAGACTACCCGGTTGGAACCGACACTGCAAGGGGTTACAAACTCAGGAGGGGGTTATGATGAGGCTCATGCGCTTTGGACCCTCGATTGTTTTCCTGAGGGGTGACGTGGAAAAGTTGAAGGACGCTGTAAAGGAGCTCTTTAATGTGGAGGAGATACCCACAGAGGAGGCAATAAGGGAAAGTAGCGAGTTTGAGACGATACTCCTTGTTACACCACCAGAGGAGACCGGGACAGTGCCACCAGAGACGGGCTTTCACATAAAGCAGGGTGCAAAGGTCGTCCTCTCGGAGATAGTGAACAGCAAGCTACCCGTTGAGAGGGTGGAAATTGAGAGCACGATAATAATCCTCCGTGTCCCCGAGAAGGTGGAGGAGGCACTAAAACTGCTTGCCGAGAAGTTCAATGGTGAGATAATGAGCCAGATAGACGCCCTCAACCTCGGAGAGGCCTGCGACACAGTAATTTCAGTCACCAGGAAGAAGCTGAGCTCGCCGATAGGGCCCGAGGACATTGATGGGGCCGTTCTGGTTAGGAGGGACTTCCTAAGTGTTTACAGGGAGCTTCTCATAGATACGCCGATGCTTCTCCTCAAGCTCCTGCCTGAATGGAACGAGCTGACAATAAAGCTCTATGATACTGAGAGGCGCTACGAAGAAAACATTGAACGGCTCTTGCTCGTTATAGAGGACCTGGATTTGGGCTTTATAGTGGGAGAGGGCTGGGACTGGGACTATCCACGGCCATTCATGCGCGTTCCCGTTTATAAGCTCAAGCTTCTCACGTGGGAGAAACCGGAAAAGGTTAAGTTCCTACTCAAGGGACTTGAGTATAGGGGTTACAAAAGGCTTTGCGACATCGATGTTTTTGTTGGAAACAAGAAGATAGAGTGGATAAGCCTCGGAAAGTTCGGCTCGAAGTTCGAGCTGGCCCAAAAAGCCAGAGAAGAGCTCGAAAAACTTCTGAGTGATGACGTGAAGAAAAAACTCCACGAGATAGAGGAAAGACTTATCGCTGAATCCAAGGAGTGACTCATCGCTTTCTTATCTTTGCCACAAAAAACCCGCTCGTGTCGTGCCTGTCCGGATAGAAGCGCCTCGCCTTTTTCATCTCTTCGCTCAGCTCGATTCCAAAGGGATTGGTTAAAGCCGGCTCGCCGTATCTCAGGGGGAGGAGCTCAACGTCGAAGTTATCCAGAACCCATTGGATTACGAACTCGTTCTCCTCCGGTTCAAGGGAACATGTGGAGTAAACGAGGATTCCGCCTTTTTTAAGGACGCTTAGACCTTTCTCGATGAGCCTCATCTGGAGATTCTGGCAGAACTTAACGTCCTCCATAGTTCTGCTGGTTTTTCTCTCCGGGTTCTTGTGTATCGTCCCGGAACCTGTGCAGGGGGCATCGAGGAGAATTTTATCGAACTCAACGCCAAGCTCGTCTATGTAGAGAGATGATTTATGGAAGAGAACCGTGTTTGTAACGCCGAGACGGGAAAGGTTAAGTCTCGTCTCCTTTAAGCGTTCCTCGCCGACGTCGAAGGCGTAGATTATTCCCCCGTTCTCCATCAGCTGGGCGAGGTAGCTTGTCTTCCCACCGGGGGCGGCGGCCATGTCAGCAACCGCCTCTCCCGGCTTCGGCTCAAGGGCAACGGGGGGATACATCGAGCTTGCCTCCTGAATGTAGAGGAGGCCACTGAGATATTCGGGCGTTGAAGTTATCGAGAAGGGTTCTTTTGTCAGGCAGAAACCTTCCCTCGCCCATGGCACTCTTCTAAACTGGAAGCCCTTCTTGTTGAGGAGCTTTGTAAGCTTTGGAATCTCAACGCGGAGCGTATTTACACGGAAACACCTTGGAAGAGGCCTTTCCATGGCCTCGGCTATTTTTAACGCCCTTTCGCCCCAGAGCTGGTAATAGCGTTCCGCGAACGTTTTGGAGTAGCCGAGGGAAAACAACTTTTCGAGCATGGTTGGAGGTTGGGAGGGGGGTTTAAAACGTCTGCGCTTTGAAGTTTTGTGGAAACTCTTTTAACTTCAATGTTGAGAAAAATATGGGTAGATTAGAATGAGGAAACTCCTCGCCTTGATGTTAATGGGACTCGTTATTCTCGTGAGCGGATGCCTTGGATCAGCACCAACAACATCATCTACACACCAACCCTCAACCTCAACGACGTATTCTCAGTCCCAGAGTCTTCCCAACGTTACTCATTCCCAAGGCTTTCCTGAAAACTCTTCAAAAAACGTTTCCCAATCTTCACAGGGCATAAACTTCACTCCAGTCGAGGTAAACCTCTCTCCTAGGGTTCACCTTGAGATAGACCCGCGCGTTGAACTCATTCAGATAATCTACTTCATAGCCAATCCCAAATGGTATCAGGAAAGGGTCAGCCCTTACCTTGCGGGAGCAACTCCATATAATTACCCTTACATGAAAGACGTCGCTGAATACTTCGAGAACTATACAAACGCCACCGCGGTCAAAATGATCCCAATAATGGTAAAGGAGGGCATTGCATACGATGCAATCCCCGAGTTCGCCCTTCATTTGAATCCGGTCAACTTTTCAAAGGCCATGAACTGGAGCGATATGCTCCAGTACAGGCCGTGGCTGAACACCACCTTACTCGACAAGTTCGCCCGGGCGGTTGCCCAGTTCGCCAATGAGACAGACTTCTGGAAGTTCTACAACGAGCACAGAGCGTTCTACAACGAAACTCTCCGCAGATTCGAGGAAGGAAACGGTAAAACAATTCTCAACGTGACCCGGTTCGAGGAGAGCTTCTTTGGCGAAAAAGCTTCTTCATGGACGATAGTTCCTCTCACATTAATATCCAGACATGGATTTGGTTTTTACATAAACAGAAAGGGGGACAAATACGTCTACGCGTTTCTCGGGTTTAGTAATGTCAAAGACGGCATTCCAATAGTTTATCTCTCGGAATATGGAATAACTTTCCTTGTTCACGAGTTCGCCCACAGCTTTGTGAATCCAGCGGTGAACGAGTATTACAGCCTCTTTCAGCCCTACGAGTCGCTCTACGACCCAGTAAGGGAAAAGCTCTCCATGATGGCATACACCAACTTCAAGATAATGCTCTACGAAACCTTTGTCAGGGCCGTCGAGGTTTACTATCTCAACATTACAGGCAATAAAGACGATGCCAAAAGAAAACTCGGTATGTACAGCGTGCCCTTCTATTTCATAAAGGACGTCTACAATGCCTACGTCAACGACTACATGAAGCACAGAGACGTTTATAAGAACTACACCGATTTCATGCCAGAACTTGCAAAAGTTGTTGGGAAAGTTTACAACGAGACCGACGGAGGAAAGAAAGTTAAACCTCCGATGACGGTTTACGACTTCCTCAAACGGGCTAACTCAACTGGTGCAATCGTTGCATACAGTTCAGGAGGCTACTCTCGGAGAGTCGCTGAGAACGAGTACCACTGGCTGTTAAGTCTTGGCATCAACGCAACCCTGAAACCTGTATCAAACCTCACGGAGAAAGAACTAAAGGGTAATCTGATGCTGGTTCTTTACTCCAACAGCTCCCTGCTCAAAGAACTCAACAGGAACGCCCTCGTCACGGTAAACGGCAACAAGTTTTACAGCAGACCAAGCGGAGAAACCTACACAGGTGGGCTGAAAGTCTTTGAAGTTTTCAGAAACCCGTGGAATGAGAGTGCAGTGGTTTATTTAGCAGTTGGAAGTGGTAGGTGGCCCTTCTACAACGGATACTTCCCGCGCATTTACTATCTAACGTACGTAATTATCCCTGATTGGGGTGGTGATGCCTTCGAGTGGGCATGAATGCAGTTTTGACATTTTTCCTTTTTTCTAGCCTTATGGAGCTAGCCTTATGGAGAATGATTAAAGAAAAAACATCAAACCTTAATCCCGCCCATGACGAGGGCCATAACCGCTTTCTGGGCGTGGAGCCTGTTCTCGGCCTGGTCAAAGACGACGCTGTTCGGGCTGTCTATGACATCATCAGTAACTTCCTCGCCTCTGTGAGCGGGGAGACAGTGCATGAAGATGTAATCCGGCTTGGCGTGCTTGACAAGCTCTTTGTTGACCTGGAACGGCTGGAATATCTTCCTCCTCTGCTCTGCTTCCGCTTCCTGTCCCATGCTCGCCCAGACATCGGTGTATATGACGTCCGCGTCCTTAACGGCCTTGACCGGGTCATGGAGGAGCTCAAAGCTTCCACCGCTCTCAGCCGCGTTCTGCTCCGCCCACTTGATAACCCTCTCGTCGGGCTCGTAGCCTTCGGGCGTTGCAACCACAACGTGGGCACCGAGCTTTGTGCCCGCTATCATTAGTGAGTGGGCCACGTTGTTTCCATCTCCAACGTATACTATCTTAAGACCGGCTATACGACCCTTCTTCTCAAGTATGGTCTGGTAGTCGGCCAGAGCCTGGCACGGGTGGGAGAAATCGCTAAGGCCGTTTATGACCGGGACGCTCGCGTACTTGGCGAGGTCTTCCACATCTTTGTGGGCGTAGACGCGAGCCATTATTCCGTCAACGTACCTGCTGAGAACTCTCGCTGTGTCGGCTATCGTCTCGCCCCTCCTCAGCTGGAGGTCATTGGCGTTGAGGTAGAGGCCATAACCCCCGAGCTGGTAGATTCCGACCTCGAAGGAAATCCTCGTCCTCGTTGATGGCTTCTGGAATATCATGGCTAGCGTTTTGCCCTCAAGAACGCGATGGGGCTTCCCAATCTTGTTCCAAATCTTCATCATTTCCGCCGTCTTGAGAATAGTCTCAATCTCCTCCCTTGTGAAGTCCTGAAGGCAGAGAACGTCCCTTCCGGCCAAACTAACCACCATGTGCATCACCGTTTAAAGCTGTCTACTGAATTTAATAATCCTTTCGTCGGAAAATCATCGGAGTTTCTGAAATTGTTTGAAACAATCCCGTAGATTCCTTTCCAAACGTAAGGCCAAAAAGACTGAGAAATTAGCAAAGAGTCGTTGACTTCTCCACGTCAAAGCAAACCTAATAAGTTGTAACACCTTTGCCCACTGGTGATTCTCACTATGGGCGAAATCAAGGTCAAGCTCGTCAATTATACAAAAAAACCACTTGAAACTGTCACATGGTCAGCACTCATAAGCTACTGGGAGGACTGGGAAACTGAAGCCTTTGAGAGAATGAGCGAGAAGGACGTCGAGATGCACCTGCCGAGGGTTCTCGGCTACGGCCACGAGTCAATCCTTGAGCATGCGGTTCTTACCTTTGCAATTGAGGGATGTTCTCGCGTATGTTCTCACCAATTAGTGAGACATAGGATAGCAAGCTATACCCAGCAGTCCCAGCGTTACGTAAAATTGAACCCAAATGATGTTGAGGAAACCTTTGTAATTCCGAAGAGCGTGAAAGAAAATCCGGAGCTCTACGAGAAGTGGAAAGAGCTCATGAGGAGCGCCATCGAGCTATATGAGGAAACTCACAGGGCCGGCGTTCACCAAGAGGATGCCCGTTTCATCCTACCCCAGGCAGTCAGAACGAAGATAGTCGTTACGATGAACCTCCGCGAGCTTAAGCACTTTTTTGGGCTGAGGCTCTGCGAGAGGGCCCAGTGGGAGATTCGAGAAGTTGCTTGGAAGATGCTTGAGGAGATAGCGAAGAACGATGAGCTGAGGCCAATTATAAGGTGGGCAAAGCTCGGGCCACGCTGTATACAACTCGGATACTGTCCGGAGAGAGAACTAATGCCAAAGGGCTGTTTGAAACGGACGAAAGAACGCTGGATAAAACTAACCGAGGTTGAGTAATTTTGCGGAGGATTTAAAAACTAACGTGCATTCTTTTCATCGAAATTCAAAGGGGGTAATAATATGAAGTCCAAGAGCTGGGAGGTTGAACTTCCATACGACTGGGAAACTCTTATATTAATCCTGAGTGAGCCCGAAAAGACACTGCCGTTTTTCCCGTATTTCGAAAAATTCGAGAGGGGCAGGGTAAAATTCAAGGTTCCCCGGTTTATATTCAACTTCGGCTATGAATTCGAGCTTGACGTGGGGATAGGACGAAACGAGGTTATATATACTTTCAGAGGGGACAAGGGTATTCTAACGGTCACTTTCAAAATGATTGGGAGAAAGCTCCGCGTTACGGCCAGCTGGGCGGGTTTCGGGGAAACTTTCATGGGCAAGCCCCTTGAGAACTTCGCGAAGGGAATAGCGGAGGCAATCCGGGAGTTCTGCTCTTCCATGGCATGCCCCGTTGTGAGATTCCACGGGAGCGAGGGCGAGGTGGAGCACATAACACCCGAAACGGCCCCGGCGCTGGTCAAGAGGGTGGCAATGGAATTTGGAAAGGACTTTATACTTGAAGGGGAGGCAGAAGACGGGACGTATCTGGCCATAACGGTTAAGGACGGCAATCTCAAGGAGCTAAGGGTTAGACAGGGCATGAAAGAGAGCGTTATTGAGGCGGACATACCGGTCATAGAGCTCGGAAAAGAACTTTTTGAAGGCCTTCCTCTTGATAAGAAGTTTAAAATAAGAGCAAAGAAACTTTAATCTTTTTCAACTTCTTCTATGGCCCTTTTGAGTTCGTCGTAAGCTTCTTGCAATGATTCTGGGATAACCTTTGTGTCCGCTATGACGGGCATGAAGTTCGTGTCGCCGTTCCACCTCGGGACTATGTGGAGGTGAACGTGGCTGTCTATTCCAGCTCCAGCAACCCTACCGAGGTTAACACCGAGGTTGAAGCCGTCTGGGTTCATGGCCTTCTTTATGGCCTTAATCATCAGCTGGGTGAGCTTCATTATCTCAAGCAATTCTTCGTCCGTCAGTTCCTCCCAGTTGGCGACGTGCCTGTAGGGAGCGACCATTACGTGGCCCGGATTGTAGGGGTAGTTGTTCATGATGACAAAGGCGTGCTTTCCACGGTAAAGGATGAGCCTCTCCCTGTCGCGGTTCTCCTTTGGAAAGTCGCAGAAGATACAGCCCTCGTGCTTTGGGGAGCGTATGTACTCTATTCTCCACGGCGCCCACAGGACCTTCATTCTCACCACCAGAGGGGGAAAGAGGGGGAGTTTAAAAACCTTACAGCTCAACTCCTGAGAAAATCAGGACGAGGTAGACCGCGTAGAGAACCAGGAAGTACGCTCCCACGGGCCTGTCTATCCCCCCTGTCTTTTTCAGCGAGGCTATCATGGGAATCATCGCGAAGAGAACCAAGACTACCGTCAGCACCGAAGCGCCGGTCTGGATTGGTCTTATGAGCGAGGCAATACCGAGGACAACGAGTGCGTTCATTATGTTGGCCCCAATTATGTTGCCCACGCTTATGCTTCCCCGTTCCCTCAGGGCACCGTAGAGGGCGTTGGTCATCTCGGGCAGGGAGGTTCCAATAGCGACAACGGTGGCTCCGATGACGAAATCAGATATGCCGAGGGCCTGCGCTATGTTCTTACCCCCAAAGACGACCATCTCGGCACCGCCGACGAGGAAGAGTCCAAGAACTATCAGGAGGACGTAATCAAAGGCCTTAACGTCTCCGCTTGGCTCCCAATCCACTTCACTCCTCGCATGCTTCTTGAGAAGCCACCGTAGGTAGACCGCGTATGCAAGGAGTAGCAGAAGCCCGTCGAGTCTACTCAACGTCCCGTCAATTGAGAGGGCTATGAGAAAGACGAGTGAGGCGAGCATAACGAGAGAGTTCTCATATGCGGAACGGCCGGCTTTTAGGGGCCTAATCATGGAGGCGAGACCGAGAATGAGGGCGATGTTGGCGAATATACTCCCGAGGGCGTTTCCGAGGGCTATCCCGTTGACCCCCTGATAGCTCGCCAGGGCACTCGTCGTTATTTCGGGCAACGTCGTTGAGAGACTAACAAGGACGATGCTTATTACCAGCGGAGAGATTCCGGCCTTTCTTGCAACCTCAATTATCTTGTCGGAAAGCTTGTCACCGGCAACCACAAGGACGGCTATTCCAATGAGGATTGAAAGTGACCATACTGCGAACTCAAGCATTTCTCTCCCCTCAATTGCCTTCTTGGGACAGTTTAAAAGGTTGCCCAACAAACTTATTAACCGGACCTGCTAATCACTCACGGTGATAGGTATGAAGCAGAGAAAGGGACTTCTCATAATTCTCGACGGCCTCGGAGACAGACCGATCAAAGAGTTTGGAGGAAAAACACCGCTTGAGTATGCAAAAACGCCCAACATGGACAAGCTAGCCAAGATGGGAATCCTCGGCCAGCAGGACCCCATAAAGCCCGGCCAACCAGCTGGCAGTGACACGGCTCACCTCAGTATCTTCGGCTACGACCCCTACAAGGTCTACCGCGGAAGGGGCTTCCTCGAGGCCCTCGGCGTTGGGCTCGACTTGGATGAGGACGATTTGGCCTTCAGGGTTAACTTCGCCACAATTGAGAATGGGATAATAGTAGATAGGAGAGCTGGCAGGATAAGCACGGAGGAAGCTCATGAACTTGCGAAGGCAATACAGGAGAACGTTAAACTGCCTGTTGACTTCATCTTTGTAGGGGCTACAGGTCACAGAGCCGTTCTGGTTCTCAAGGGCATGGCTAAGGGCTATAAAGTGGGGGAAAACGACCCGCATGAGGCAGGTAAACCTCCAAAGAAGTTCACCTGGAAGGACGAGGAAAGCAGAAAAGTAGCTGAAATCCTCGAAGAGTTCGTTAGACAGGCCCATGAGGTACTCGAGAGGCACCCAATCAACGAGAAGCGCAGAAAGGAAGGAAAACCGGTTGCAAACTACCTCCTCATAAGGGGGGCGGGCACTTATCCGAACATTCCCATGAAGTTCACCGAGCAGTGGAAGGTTAAGGCTGGAGCGGTTATAGCTGTTTCCCTCGTTAAGGGCGTTGCAAGGGCAATAGGCTTCGACGTTTACACTCCAGAAGGAGCGACCGGCGAATACGACACGGACGAGATGGCTAAAGCCAAAAAGGCAGTCGAGCTTCTCAAGGAGTATGACTTCGTGTTTCTACACTTCAAGCCGACTGATGCAGCTGGCCACGACAACAATCCAAAGCTGAAGGCCGAGATGATTGAGAAAGCCGACAGGATGATAGGCTACATCATTGACCACATCGACCTTGAGGAAACTGTGATAGCGATAACCGGCGACCACTCAACGCCATGCGAGGTTATGAACCACAGTGGCGACCCGGTTCCGCTCCTCATAGCGGGCGGTGGCGTCAGAACCGATTCAACCGAGGCCTTCGGCGAGCGCGAGTGCATGCGCGGTGGTCTCGGCAGGATAAAGGGCCACGACATAGTCCCCATAATGATGGACCTCATGAACCGCTCTGAGAAGTTCGGGGCCTGAATTACGCCCTCGTTCTCTCCCATTTTCTAAGGCTTTCTTCTAAAGCTTGCCTTACTGCCTTTCCGATGTTTATTCCGAGCTTTGTGGCGGTTCCCGCCCACTCTTTGTTCCCCTCAAAAGCAAAGATGCCGATTCCATCGCTCGTCGTTCCGGTAGCGTTGTAACCGAGTTTCAAAAGTGTGTAGGTCTTTGCCTCGGTTGCGGTCATTATCGCGTTGACCATCGCACCGACTGTCAATCCGTCGTTGATAAGAAGGGCTATGTTTATCGTTCCCGGCTTCCAGGGGGGCGGAACCTCGCCGGCTATTGCTGGATTTGTTATTCCAGCGGTGACATAGGCCGTAACTTCCCCGCTTTTTGCTATGGAGAGGACTTTACTTATCTCCGCGGCCGTCATGAAGCCGACAAAGTTTTCAAGGCCGTGTTCCTGCTCAAAGACCAGACAGTCCTTCTTGTAATCTCCGGAGTAGTTCTTGGGAACCTTCAGGAAGAAGAATCCTCTGGCCTCAGTTAAGCCTCCGCGATGAGGGGCGTTGCTCAAAGCGAGCATGGGCTCTTTGAATGCCATTATGAAGTTGCCCATGATTGGGATTTGGCCCTGCAGTTAATAACGTTTGCCTTGTCAGAACCGTAAACTTTATAAACCACTTGCGTATATGTAATATTAAACTTACACATGCAGGGGGTTGAGAACATGAGAAAGATGTGGTTTGGATTGGGGCTGATTGCCCTGTTAATAGGAATGACCCTCGGGGG